>JAYWGG010000130.1:0-6738 GCA_043778415.1 Saprospiraceae bacterium | reverse complement strand
TGCACAGCTTTTTCGCTCTCGTTGGCATAGTTTACAGATTTCGTAACCCGCAAATTATGCAAACTTGGCGAAAAAGTCTTTTTTGTCATGTACTAAAAAAAATGGAATAAAAAAATTCCCTCTTGCCCCCCAAAAGTCCGTCGCTCGAAATGTGTTTTCGAGCGACGGTTTTTTTTGTGGTAATTTTTTTATCTTTGCACACAAGAATATTCTTAAGGAATGTATCTAAAATAAACTACTCATTTTTTCTGCTAAATTACAACCAATCACCGCGTTATTTTTTCGTTACAACGCCCTGCGTTGCGCCTCAAAAATGCCTTGTTATTGATTGAATTTATTTAAAAAAATTAAGTACTTTATTTTTTCCTCATTCCTAACAAAAGTACAAAGCATGAAAAAAAATCAATTTCTTAACATTTTTATCGCCGCCACAGTGTTGGCGAGCGGTTGCCAGTCCAATTTTTTTAAATCGAAACCGACTTTATTCGCCAACTATTATGTGCGCTACTCGCAGGACGGCACGCGGACGAGGGCGGAAGTTGGCTTTTTTGAAGGCGACTCGGTGCGCACCGCAGAGCCGAAAGCATTTTCGAGCGTTTTTTTTCAGCAGGGCGCAATGAACCCCAAACGCATCTCCGCTCGCACGCTCCGCTATGAAGCCGAAAACAGTGCCGACTATCCGAATACTTTTTCGTTCAGGTACAAACGAGAAAACAGCAAATCGGAGGAAGAAAAACAGGACTTGACGATGAGCGCGTTGCGGGAGTTTGCGGCAGAAAACGGCGTGGTCAGCAAAACAAAAGGCGTAAAACTGAGCTGGAAAGACGACGCACTCGCCGAAGGCGAAGGCTTGATACTGCTTTTTTCGGACAGAAACGGCGCAACCGCCGAAGTCGCATTATCGGGTCCGACCTCCGCCACAGAGGCGAGCGTAGGAGTCGGCAATCGGCTACAAAATTTTGCCGAAGGCGAAGGCGGCAAACTCGCACTCGTCAAAAAACAAATCCGACGCGGACAGGAATCCAAAAAACAGTGGGTCACACAGATAGAATTTTATACCAAAACGATAGCCGTAACAATAGTAGAATGATGAAAAAATATATGCAGTTTTTTTTCGTTGTAGCCTTTGCAACCGCTCCTTTTTTGGCGATAAGTCAAGGCGAAGGCTGGACGGATATTCAGACTTTGGACAGCACGATTCGGATAGATATTCGCTACGCGACGGCGAATAATTTTATGAAGAAAAAAATTTACGACTGTCCGCGCTGTATGCTGCGCCCAGAAGTGGCGGCGGCGGTGGCGGCAGCGCAGCGGCAATTAGCGCGGCAAGGTCTGGGACTGAAAATGTACGACTGTTACCGTCCGCGACCGTATCAGCAAAAACTTTGGGACATTATGCCCGACGACCGCTACGTCACGCCGCCCGCACAAGGCTCTATGCACAACCGTGGCGCAGCAGTGGACTTGACGCTCGTGCGGCTCGCTGCGGGAGAGGAGTTGGAGATGGGAACGCCGTACGATTTTTTTGGAGAAAAAGCCTACCAGACTTGTACCGATTTGCCAAAAAATGTCCTCGAAAATCGCCGCCTGCTCAACGAAACGCTGGAGCAAGTAGGATTCAAAAAAATACGGACAGAATGGTGGCATTTTTCTTACACGAAAAAAAAATATCCGCTTTCGGACTCGCTTTGGAAATGCGACGAAAAAAAATAATTTTTCAAAAAATACAACTAAAATATGTCAGCAATCCGCCGAAAAATAAATTATATTTGGCTGCCGATGCTCGCTATTTGCTTGCAAACTGGCTGCTACTCCCTCAAAGGGACGAGCGTTCCGCCCGATGTCAATACGTTCAATGTGGTGCAGTTTGAAAACAAAGCCCTCAATGCGCCGCCCGCTTTGCAGCAGGTTTTTACGGAGCGACTGAAAGTAAAAATACTCAACGAGTCGCGACTTACTTTCCGTCGGGAGGAGTCGGACATTGAGTTTTCGGGAGCTATCACGGATTTTCGGGTGAGTTCGGTGGCACCGATAGCGGGAGCCGTGACGGCGTTCAACCAACTTGATATTGTGGTGTTAGTAGAGTACGTGAACCGTAAAAATGAGCGCAAAAACTGGAAAACTTCGTTCAACCGTTTCTACCAGTTTCCGAGCGATGCGAATTTGAGCGACAAGCAAGACGTTTACATCAAGGCAATCAACGACTTGTTGGTAGAAGATATTTTTAAAAAGTCATTTGAAGATTGGTAAGAAAAAAAATTGCAAAATTCTTAAAAAACCGCAGCGTGACAATATTTTTAGTGATTGGACGGTTTGAATTTTTAATAAAAAAAATACGCATGAAAAATTTAGTCAAAACAATCCTTTCGCTCGCATTTTTTGGTGCTGCCAACGTTGCTGTCGCCCAAGATTTTGACCTCAAAATCGGCGACTGGAAATCGTATCTGCCTTACCAACAAGGAAAATATGTCACTCAAAGTGACAAAAAAGTATTTTATACGACTCCTTTTTCTGTGGTGGCGGTTGATAAAGAGGATTTTTCGACCGAATTTTTTTCAAAAGTCAATCGCTTAAACGACGCAGGCGTAGCGTTCTCAAAGTTCAACCCAGCGAATAATACACTGGCGGTCATCTACAACAACAGCAACATTGACCTCCTGAAACCCAATGGAAATACAGTCAATTTGAGCGACGTAAAACTCAACAATACGATAATAGGCGACAAGCGCATCAACGATATTTATTTTGAAAACAATCGCCTCGCCTATCTTTCTTGCGGCTTTGGGGTTTTGCAGTTGGACATGGTGCGCAATGAATTTTTGATTACCGTATTTACAAATTTAAAGGTAAATGCTGTCACAATTTTTAAAGATTCTATCTATGCAGCTACCGAAAAAGGGATTTACCGAGTGTCACGAAATGGCAATAATTTAGCAGATTTTGGCACTTGGCAACGCTTGGACGAAACAGACGGCTTTCCGATGGGCGACTACTCTTCTACGGCTTTGGTGTCTTTCAACGGAAAACTGTATTTGGACATCAACAGTGCTTTGTGTCGCTACGAAAATGGTTTGCTCACGACCGTTTTTTACAAACCGCACGCCCGAATTAGTTACATCAGTGCAGACGGCGGACATCTTTTAATGGGATATTTTGGCAACGGCGAGCCGGGACAATTTTGGCGCGGATATATTTTTGATACCGACGAAACTCGCCACGACGCAGGCGACAACTGTGTAAATGGTCCGTTTTATGCCGTAGAAGACCAAAAAGGTCGGATTTGGTACGCCGACGAGCAACGAAATTTTAGAATATCGGATAACACTTACGGCAGTTGCAAACAGTTTTCTTACAATTCGCCATACTCTCACAACATCAGCAAATTTGCTTTTTCGGACAGCACTCTGTGGGTCGCTTCGGGAGGAGTGGACCAGTCCGACTCTCGAAGATACCGCAGCGACGGCGGTTTTTATCTCAAAGAAAATGAATGGAAAGCCGTCAATCGCTTCAACAACACATTGTTGGATTCTTTTCAGACGACCGATTTTTATACAGTAGCCGCTCACCCAAGCAAAAATTTGGCATATTATGGCACACTTTGGAACGGTATCGTAGAGTTTGACCCTGTCACAAAAGGCGTTTTTATTTTCAATAGAAAAAACTCTACCTTACAAGGAGCTATCGGCGACGACGCTCGAGAAATCGTCACGGGACTTGCTTTTGACAAAGACGAAAACTTATGGGTCAGCAATCAAGGCGCGGCAGAAGCTATTTCGGTGCGCAAAAAAGACGGCACTTGGCGCAAATTTACTGCGCCCGGAGCAAACAGCAATCTCTGGCAAGTCGTGATTGACGACAACGGCTACAAGTGGTTTGCCTGCCGCGACGCAGGGCTTTTGGTCTATGATTCTGGCAAAAATGTAGATGCCACAGGCGATGATAATTTTAAACTTTACACAACCACCAACAGCAAAATCGGCGGCAGAGTGAATTGTGTCGCCAAAGATTTGAACGGCGATATGTGGGTAGGGACTACGAAGGGCGCAACCGTTTTTGAATGTTCGCCCTTTTCAGCGAGCTGCAAAGGCAACAACCGAATCGTGCTACAAGACGGTATTCCCGCTTATTTGCTCGAAAGCGAAACGGTGAATTGTATCGCGATAGACGGAGCTAACCGCAAATGGTTTGGCACTACCAATGGCATTTTTGTCCAATCTCCCAACGGAGAGGAACAAGTTGCTCGCTTTACGACCGCCAACAGTCCGCTCTTTGACAATAATATTTTGGATATTGCTATCCAGCCCAACACAGGCGAGGTGTTTATTGGCACCAACAAAGGTGTTTTGTCTTATCGCGGCGAAGCCATCACGGGCGGTCTTACGCACGACTCGCAGGTGTACGCCTTCCCCAATCCTGTCCGCCCCGACTACACGGGACCCATCGCTATCAAGGGTTTGGCGCAAGACGCGGACATCAAAATTACGGACGTACAGGGGCAACTCGTGTATGCTACGAAGGCTCTCGGCGGGCAAGCTATTTGGGACGGACGCGACTACACTGGGCGGCGCGCGGCGAGTGGAGTCTATCTCGTGTATGCTACGGCAGTCCGAAATGCCAACAACCCAGAAGCTGTCGTCACCAAGATTTTGATTGTAAATTAAATGCTATTAGCCAGCAAATTACCAGTTTCTGACCATCGGGATATGCGGAATATCGTCCTCCAAGTAGCCTTCTCCAGACTGTGCGAAACCCAACGAGCCGTAAAATTTTTCTAAATATTGCTGCGCGCCGATTTTTATAGGATATTGGTCGCCAAATAATCTACGGACTTCTTCGATAGATTTTTCCATTAGTTTTTTTCCAACGCCCGTGCCGCGCACCGAGCTGGCGTTGATGACTCGCCCGATGGACGTGTAGCCCTCGTAGGAAATTCCTTCGGGTATCAGCCGAGTGTAAGCCACTAATTGCTGTGTTTCGTCGTAGCAAAATAGATGGTGCGCCTCAAAATCGCGAATCCCGTCGGCATCTAAATACGGACAATTTTGCTCTACGACAAAAACCTCCTGCCGGAGGACTATCGCTGCGTACAACTCTCGCAGATGAAGGTCGTCAAAATGTTTGCAAACAAAATGTAAGGTCGTCATATTTTTTTTGGTAAAAAATTATTTTCCGCGTGTGGCGGTGCTGCTGAACGAACTGACGGCTATGAGGCGGTCGTATCGCTCTCCGAAAGGACGATAATAGATTAAAATACTGTATTCATTGTCTGTTTCGTAGTAGTTGCCTTCTGTTTCTTCGGTGTCTAATGCGTTGGGGTATTCTTTGTGGACGACCGCGTAAGTATAATTGTAGTAGCCTTGTTTGAGCAAGATATTGGTTTTGTAAGCTCGTTGCTCGGCATCGTAAGTCAGTTTGTTGGCTTCGCTTGGCTGCCAATCATTAAATTCACCCAGTACATACAGGTCGGCATCGTTGAACTCCGTCGGGCGGTCGTAGGTAAAAGAAACCATCGCATAGTCAGGAGTAAGATTAGAAGTATTAAGAGAATATAATGTTTTTCCCGGACCTGTTCCTCTAATGTTCCACGAATCATTTTGAAGTTTTGCGCTATAACCAATATCCCTAATCCTATTGACATCATCAGAATTTTCTATTAGGAAACCTCCGTTGGCATCGCGGTAAAAAAAGTTTACTTCATTCACCCGTTTTTTTTCGGGCAATAATTTTACACCATAACCGTCTCTATAACGAAGAATAGACTCCACAAATTCTGACTTGAAGCGAAAATTTCTCATATCGAGAACCCGAAATTCTTTGGAAGCTGGAAATGAAATTAAATCCTGATAATCGAAATCCATGCTTTCTTGGTAAATAAAAAACGGTCTTATACCAGTGATAGCATTGTCCCATCTGTGGTTTTGAAGCACCGTAGCCGATATTTCTATTTTTGGGTTGCTGACGGTCATGCTTCTATGAAACAACTTAAAATCAATTTCTTGGTGTGTTTGGGTTTTTCCACTTCCCGCAGGCGGCACCATTGTTGCCAAGATTTGCATTTTGGGTTCTGACACCATAATTCGCCGCGAGAGCACGGGCGTTTTTTCATTGTTCTCTTCATACACTTTGAGCAAATAATTACCCGACTTCGTCCATTTGATGTCAGCATTTGGCAATGAAAGATAGTAGTGCGTATATTTATACAAAGTACTGACGGACAGCTGACAGTCGCGGATTAGATTTTCATTGAATCCTGTCAGGTATTCAAAATCTGCCAAGTCGGACGGCTGCCAGTTGGCGTTGCAAAGCGTGAGCGAATAAAGATAGCGTTTCATCTCGGCATCGGTATCGTCAAAATGCAAAGAGATAGAGCCGCCTTTGCCCATTTCAACTATCGGCAGACTCAATGGGAACTCTGAAATATGACATTTCACGCTCCGAATATTGTCCTGATAGACAGCATTGGTATTAGAAAATACGGCTGCTGTTTGCGCAGCCGCGCAGCAAGATGACAGCAATAAAAATAACAATAAGTAATTTTTCATAAAAAAAATATTTTGCGTAACATGAGATAATAATTCATGTTACTCAAGGATTTTAAATTGGCTCATTTGAGCTTAGTTTTATAGCTATTGACTTGGTTTTTGTCACTTTTTTTCTTGATAAAAAAAGTAACCAAAAAAATCAAGTGCTCTGTAGAAATTCTAAAGTTTTTGCTTAAAAATCCCGTCGGCGCGCGAA
>JAYWGG010000129.1:0-28231 GCA_043778415.1 Saprospiraceae bacterium | reverse complement strand
ACTTGTGCATAATTACTTTCGTTTAAAAATCCCGAAGGGATTAAATGTTTATAAAAGACAAATGCCCTATATCTGCGACCCCTTCGGGGTCGGACGCGACGTACCATATATTTTCTATAAATGTTTGATGCCTATGGCATCAGGTTGTAAAACTGTTTTTTATTCAGCCTAAATAAGTTGCCCGTAGCGAGTATTTGGCTAAAGCCAACATCAAATATTATCCATTGTCCGACAGCTAAAGCAGTCGGCTTTTAATGAAGACTAAATATGTTCGGGTTCTTATACTTAAATAGATGACATTTAATATTCGACATAATTCTTTGATTATCAATAGTTTATGATGACTCAAAATTAAAAACTAAAAACTACTTAGATACATTCCTTACGCAGTTGGGTCAGGAAAATATTTTCGTGAGCCAATAAAAAAAGGCTATCAAAAGGGCGTGCAATGCGAGGACGAAGACGTACATTCTGTTCCAAGTTCCCAAAATCGGTGCTGGCTCATCGTGCTGAACGGGTTGATTTTTTTCTGTCATTTTTTTAGTTTTTTCCGATAGAAAGTAAATTTGCAAATAAGCGATAAGCACCGACTACGCCTGCGGGCAACTGCCGAAACCATGCGTAGCTGGTGTTGATGTAGTAGCCTTTTCCGTAGGGCGCAATCAAAAGTCCGCCAGAATTTGGCTTTTCGTTGGGGTCGTTGCAGCTCAAAGGCATCAAATAATGGCTGTCGCAATCGGACGCAAAATACAAGCCGCGTTCCTGTTCCCAATTATCAAAATCACGCGCCGAAATTTTATTGGGTGTGTTCAAAACCGCGTTTTCGGGCTGTACGAAACGCACTTCAGCCTGCTCTACCGTCACTCGGTCGCGCGAAATTTTGAACGGATACGGTCCTAAATCGGTCATCACTAAGCCACTGTTTGTATTGTATTGCTGGACGAGTGTACCGCCATTTTTTACATATTCGAGCAGTTGGGGCTGATAATTTTTCAGTTTTTCTACCGTATTGTAGGCTCTGATTCCGGTCACGATAGCGTCGTAATTTTTCAATTTTTCTGCCGTCATATCGTTTTCTTCCAGCATTGATACGTCGTAGCCCATTTGTCGCAAGCAAATCGGTACTTCGTCGCCTGCGCCAGCGAGGTAGCCGATTTTTTGTCCCAATTTTTTCAAGTCAGGTCTTACCAATTTCGCCGCTGCATCGCGCAAAACGGTCTGCGTCGGAATATGTTCGTACTGAATGAGCGTCAAATCTTTGTCGTATATTTTTCCACCGACGGTTGCTTGGGCGCGAATGACGGTTTCGCCTTGATTTTTGGGTGGAAAAACCTGAAAAGTGAGCGTTTTTTCTTCGCCCTTGGTTTTCAACGAAAAATCAATCACAGCAGGTTCGATGCGCCAATCGCTTGGGTGCGCAAGCGAAACGCTGCCCGAAATATTGTTTGCAGCAGCCTTGACGACGACCGAAACAGGTTTTGCGTCTTCGTTGGGGAAAATAAAAACTTTGCTCGAAAGATTGACAAACACAGGCGGCGTAATCTCGAATGGACGATACATTTCGCCTTTTACCACATCATTTTTCTTAAAGACTACCTCTGTCTGAAAGCGAATTGGCGTATTTTCGATTGTCAAATCGAACAAAATTTTGGTAGGTTTCGGGGTTTCGGGCAAGCCACGCAGCAGTTGGTCAGCAACTTGGTACATTCCGATAGTGGGGTGTTCGTTGAGCCAATACGGATTGGTAGAAGGCGTATTTTTGGGAATTGTGATAGTATTTTTCAACCTGAACGGCTGATTATTTACCAATTCTTTGCGCAGCAAACTGTCTTTTTCGACACCAAAAAATCGGACGCTGTTGAGTTGGGTTTTGAGGTTGGAACGATTGATGGCTTCTAAATTAATTTCGACGGATTGCCCAGAAGTTGCCGAAAAATCGCCCGTCGCAGCAGCTTCCAAATACAAACCCATACAACCTTTTATGACTTCTTGCAAGTCGTTCAGTTTAGTATTTTTCCAGTAGCTATCGGGTAATTTTTGTACCATTTCGTAGGCTTTCAGAAGGTTCGGCACGCTGGCGGCAGGATTATCGAAGCTGTATTTTTGTTCGGTTTCTGCCAATAATTTTCCAATCGGAACAGCGACTTCGCCCAAACGCGACCACGAAGTATTGATGCCTTCAAAAATATCTTTTTGCGGTTTTTCGCCCTTCAAAAAATCCACATATTCCATCTCCGACCCGCGAACTCCCGTGTTTCCCATGCCTTGGCAGCGGTGTTGGCTGCGGCTTTCGGCGGCTATTTCGGTGTTTGATTTTCCTTTGGACGGATAAAAAACGCCTGCGTCTATCGCCAACATATTGGATTTGTCGGCGGCTTCAAACTTTTCTTTGCTGCCATAAAACCACCACGAAATATTGAACATCAGTCGTTTGGCTTGGTGCGGCGCAACGAATTTTAGCTGCTCCGGATAGGCTTTTTTGTCAGCTGCCAAGTCGAAAGCCTCCGCCGAAATCAGCGCGGAAGCCGTGTGATGACCGTGCGTATCGAAAGTCGTATCGGTCGGAAAGCGATTGATAACAACGTCGGGTTGGAGTTTGCGAATCGCCCACACTGCGTCTGCCAGCACTTCTTTTTTCTCCCAGATGCGCATAGTTTCGGTAGCATTTTTGGAAAATCCAAAATCGTTGGCACGCGAAAAAAGCTGATTGCCGCCGTCCACGCCGCGAGCCGCCAGCAACTCTTGTGTCCGAATCACGCCGAGCAGCTCTCGAATCTCGAAGCCGATGAGGTTCTGCCCGCCGTCGCCGCGCGTGAGAGAAAGATAGGTTGTAGTGTATTTTTTTTCGTTGGCGAAATACGAAATCAGTCGCGTATTTTCGTCGTCGGGGTGTGCCGCTACATACAGCACCGAGCCGAGTACGTTCAGCTTTTTGATGGCTTGGTGCAGTTCGGCTGCGTTGGGTTTGCGGGGCGTTTGGGCTTGAATGGCGAAAGCTGCAAAGACAAAAAGTATCACAAAAATATTTTTTTGTGATACTTTTTGGTCTAAAAATGCAGCAATATTAAAACTGGTTTGTCGCATGGTGCGTAAATTTTTTTCCAAAGGTACAAATAAAGTATTATTTTTTGGATAAAAAAACGAACCTAATAAGCGTACAAAACTACTGCAAAAGCCCAATTTTCTGATTTATTTTGTCCATAAAAGCATGGTACTGAACTGGAACATTGCTTTTGGATTGGTCGAAAAGCCAAAGTTTATCGATACCATTTCGATGGTATTCGACGTAAAGCCCGCCGCCGTCCGCTGCGTCGGGCTGCCCAAATACGCGGACAGAATCCGACAAAAGCTGATTGGGGAAAAAGTCAAGTAAGTCTTTTACCAGCTCAAATTTTTGCGCAGGGAGTGGCACGAAGCTCAAAGCCTTAAAATCTGATCCGTTCTGTGCGTTCAGGTATTTATCTAATATGTCTTCCGACACTTGGATGGTGTCCAACTTGAAAGTTTCGATACAGACTTCGCCGACACATTCGCCGTAAAAATGACCAAAGACTATGTAGCCGCTGGTGTTGTTAGGCGGTGGTACGCAGTCGTGTTTTTTGCAGGAAGCGAGCAATAAGACGACAAAAGACAAAAAAATAAGGTGTTTCATAACTTGATTTTTTTAAGACGATTGATATATTTTTGTTAAAAATTGCACTAAGAGTTTTCATATCATTTATAGTGCGTTTCTGTAACGTTTCAAACGCCTAAATCGCTGCTGATTGGAGCTGAATAAACATCTTTTTGTTCTTAAATTTGTTTGATTTTATGATTCAGGAATGTATCTAAAATAAACTACTTATTTTTTCTGCTCAATTACAACCAATCACTGCTTTATTTTTTCGTTACAACGCCCTGCGTTGCGCCTTAAAAATGCCTTGTTATTTATTGGATTTATTGGAAAAAATTCAGTACCTTATTTTTTCCTCATTCCCTATAAAAATCTGATACAAGTAGCTGTGAAAAAAACTTATTTTTTTCCTTGCTGTTTAAGTCCTTTCCGATTTTTACAAGCGATTGCAGTCCAACGAGTTTTCATTTACTCACTCAAACGACCCGCTCACACGCCGAATAATGCGGCTTACTCATTCTAACTTTGCAATTATTTTCAAAAATACTACCTTTACCTTATCAAAAAAAACGTGCAGCAAAAAAAAGTTTTAATCACCGACGACGTGCATCAAATATTGTTAGAAGGTTTGGCGGCGGCAGGCTACGAATGTAACTACCAACCCAATATCAATATGGACGAAGTGCGCCAACAAATCGGAGCTTACGAAGGGCTGATAATCAACAGCAAAATTTTGGTCAATAAAACGCTTTTAGATGCTGCCAAAAATTTGAAATTCGTAGCTCGGCTCGGCTCGGGAATGGAAATTATAGACAAAAAATATGCCGCCCAACTCGGCATTGCAGTCCATAACTCACCCGAAGGCAACCGGAACGCCGTCGCCGAACACGCCGTCGGAATGTTGCTCGCACTTGCCAATCACCTCGTCCGTGCCGACCGCGAAGTACGGAATTTTTCTTGGCAGCGCGAAAAAAATCGCGGCTTCGAGTTGCGTGGAAAAACGATTGGGATTGTCGGCTTTGGGCATACTGGAAGTAGTTTTGCAAAAAAACTATCGGGCTGGGAAACAAAGATTTTGGCTTACGACAAGTATTTGAGCGACGGATATGCAGCGAATTTTTCTTATGTGGAAGAAGTTGCGCCAGAGCAAATTCAGTCGGAGGCGGACATTATCAGTTTTCATCTGCCCCTTACGGACGAAACACGGCATTTGGGCGATAAAAATTATTTTGAAAAATGCAAAGACGGAGTCGTGATAATCAACACTTCGCGCGGACAAGTCCTGAATACCGAAGATTTGCTTGCCGCTTTGCGGAATAAAAAAATCGGCGGAGCTTGTCTTGATGTTTTTGAAAACGAGAGAACCGATACTTTTTCGGAGCAAGAAAAAAGGCTCTATGCGGAGTTGTATTCGTTGGAAAATACGGTGTTTTCACCCCATATTGCTGGCTGGACGGTAGAGTCCAAGCGTGCGCTTTCCGAAGTGTTGTTGCAGAAAATTTTAACCAATTAAAGAAAAACTAACGACTATTTGTTAAAATATTTTGTGGTTATAGTTAATTTTATTAACATTGCGCCTCAATATTTCGACACTTCAAACCAGAAAGATATTTTTTTATTAAATCTTTAAAAAAAGATAATATATGATACGCAAACTTTTACTTATTATGATGCCGCTCCTTCTCGTAGGAAGCGCAACTTTCGCCCAAACCTCTCTGCAAGGAAAAGTGACAGACGAAAAAGACGGATCTGGAATTATTCAAGCCAACATTGTACTCAAAAAAGGCGGTAAAACAGTAGGCACAGCTACAGACTTTGACGGAAACTACAGCATCGGATTGGATCCGGGTACTTACGAAGTCGAAGTAACTTACATCGGCTACTCCAAAAGCGTTACGAATGGCGTAGTCGTAAAGGCTGGTCAAGCCAATGCTTTGAATGTCAGACTTTCGGACGATGCGAAACTGCTCGGAACAGTTGTCATTACGGAGTATAAAAAACCGCTCATCGAGCTGGATAAAACCACAGGCGGGCAGACGCTGACCTCTGAAGAAATCCGTAACCTCCCTACTCGTGACATCAACGGAATAGCAGCCACTACGGCTGGCTTGTCTGCCATAGACGGGGGCGACGTTACTATAAAAGGCTCGCGCACTGATGCTACCGCTTATATATTGGACGGTGTGCGGGTGCGGGGAGCTTTGCCGCCGAGTTTGGACATAGAGCAGATGCAAGTCATCACAGGCGGTATCGAAGCGCAGTACGGCGACGTGACGGGCGGTATCATCTCTATCACGTCCAAAGGTCCAGCTTCCAAGTTTTCGGGAGCGTTTGAGGCAGAAACCTCCAAATACTTAGACCCCTACGGGCAGACGCTCTTGAATTTGAGCATGAGTGCGCCGATATTGAGGAATAAAAAAGGAGAAAGCATATTAGGTTTCCGCTTTACGGGACAATACAACCAAAAGGACGACGACAATCCGCGCGCTTTTGGTGTCTATAAAGTAAAAGATGCAAAAATTGCTGAAATCGAAGCCAACCCAACCCGACTGTTGGGGGCTACCAATGTGGCAGCAGGCGAATTTATCAGACAAGAAGACATAGAATTGCTCAAAGCAGCACCCAACGAAGGCAACCGACGAGTGGACTTGACGGGCAAATTAGATTTTCGCATCAATGAAGCCATTGATATGACGCTTTCAGGAAATTACAGCAATACAAAAAACCAATTTTCTCCGAATAAAAATCTATTTTCTTCGGGCGACTGGACGATGCTGAACTCTGCGCGCAATCCGTTCAACTACGACAATCGCTTTCGAGTCAATCTTCGATTCCGTCACCGATTGAGCGGTAACGCAGCCACTTCTACCGCCGACGCAGCAGAAGCAAAAGCCAAAAAAGGTGCGTTGATTCGCAATGCCTATTACACGCTACAAGCGAGCTACGAAAAAGGCTACGCCAACACAGAAGACCAAATCCACAAAGATAGCTTGTTCAACTACGGATATGTAGGAAAATTTGACTATCAATGGACACCGGTTTATGGACCTTCTGACTGGTCGCAAGACCCTGTGCTGCCTAACAATCCAACATTGCGCTTCGGAAACTTGGGCTATCGTAGGGACTTTACAGGCTATACGCCCGGCACTCAAAATCCTATCCGCACCGCATACAACAAGAACATAGATACCGGAAATGACAATGTTTTCCTTGCTCGCAATTCGTTCTTTTCTCCAGATGTAGATAAAGTTTGGGGTCTGCGGAACTACAGAAATGCAGGCGATGTTTACAACCGTTTTTCAAAAAATGAAAACAATACCTATACTTTCAATGCAACTGCGGGCTTCGACCTTCTATTGGGCGGCTCCGAAAAAGGTCGCCACTCCATTCAGTTGGGTCTTATATATGAGCAGCGCGACGACCGCGACTATGTAGTTTCTCCAGAAAGACTTTGGGAAATCGCTCGTCTTTCTGCCAATCGTCACATCATAGGTATAGATACCAATAGCATCATAGGTTATGATTCTATTCCGCTTGGCGGTCAAGGGAGTGGCGGTCCGAAACTTCGGATAGCTCGTCACGGTAATTTAGTAGCCAACGAAGCGGATTTATATTTCTACAAAGAAGTAAGAAAAGTAACGGGTCAAAAAATTGACGAATATGTAAACACCGATGGTCTTTCTCCTGATCAGCTGAAACTTTCTATGTTTGCGCCAAAAGAATTGATGGACCAACAGTTGGTTAGCTACTATGGCTATGATTATTTGGGCAATCGCACCCAAGGCAACGTACAGTTCAATGATTTCTTTACGGGGGTAGATGCCGAAGGGCGGCGAACTTTCCTCGTAGCTCCCAATCGTCCTATTTATCAAGCACTTTATGTGCAAGATAAATTCACGTTTAAAGATATTATCTTCCGCGTTGGTCTTCGAGCAGACGTTTTTGACGCAAACACAAAAGTTATGAAAGACCCGTACTCTTTGTACGCTATTCAGGGCGCAAAAGACTTTTTTGGAAAATTTGGTGGCAACAGACCCAGTACTATCGGCGACGACTACAAGGTATATGTAGATGCAGACAATTCCAAGACACCAAAAGCGTACCGCAATGGCGACCAGTGGTATTTTGCCAACGGAACAGCTGCCAACGACGGTAACGTGATTTTTGGAGGAGAAGTCGTATATCCTAAATTGGTAAATAAAGACGATAAAATACAGTTGCGCGGATTCGACCCGAACTCTTCGTTCCAAGATTACAAGCCGCAGGTCAATTTGTTGCCGCGTTTGGCGTTCTCGTTCCCTATTTCGGACGATGCCAACTTCTTTGCGCACTATGACATTTTGGCACAGCGTCCGCCAGCAAACAGCTTTGCGACCGCAGCAGATTATTTTTATCTCTATGAGCCGGGAAGAAACACGGAAGACGCACCGCTTGACAACCCAGACCTTAAGCCCGAGCGCACGATAGACTATGAAGTAGGTTTTCAGCAAAAAATTAGCAACTCTTCGGCTATCAAACTTTCGGCGTACTACAAAGAAATGCGCGACATGATTCAACGCCGTACTTACTTGTATGTACCAGTTTTGTCGCAATATTATACTTACGGAAATATTGACTTCGGGACGGTAAAAGGATTTACGCTACAATATGACCTTCGCCGCACAGGCAACTTAACGTTGAATATCGCTTATACACTTCAATTCGCAGACGCAACAGGCTCTGATGCCAACTCTCAAAAAGGCTTGAACTCTCGCGGAAATCTCCGCACTTTATTCCCGCTTTCTTTTGATGAGCGTCACAGAATCTCTGCTGTCATAGACTATCGCTACGGCTCTGGCAAGCAATACACTGGACCGCGCATCGGCGGCGTGAATATTCTCGAAGAGTTCGGTCTGAATATTCAACTCACGTCTGTGTCGGGTCGCCCTTATACTGCCAAACAACTTCCACGCCAATTCAGCGGAGAAGGAACGGTGGGAAGTATCAACGGTTCTCGTTTGCCATGGACGTTTGGAGTAGATATGCGGATAGACAAAACCATTAGCATCTCCAAAGATTTAGATGTTAATTTATTCGTCCGTGTCCAAAATTTGTTCGATACTCGCAACGTAAAAGGAGCTTACCCTGTGACGGGTTCTCCTACCGACGACGGATATTTAGTGTCTAACTTTGGGGTAGATCAGATTTCACAGATTCGCAGCAGCGGCAGAGATCTCCAGTCTTTTGTCCAGTCTTATCAGAGAGCTTTGCTCGACCCAAGCAACTTCACGCTGCCACGTCGTATTTATGCAGGTTTAACTTTTAATTTCTAAAACACTTTAAATTTATGATAACTATGAAAAAAATAAATTTTTTATTACTACTGTTGCTCTGCGTGTTTAGTGCGCAGACCGCAATGGCTGACAAGCCCAGAACTACTCCCGACGGCTCGCCCGTCCGAACTGATAATCCGCCCCGCGTGTGGGAACGCGCCAACTGCGCCAACTCTACCGCCAATATAGACATGGACATCAACAACGTCCGCGCTCGTTTGCTCGGCGGCGGTGATGTCTGGTGGGATTTGAAAGTCGGAAAATACATCGTTCCGAAAGTAGCACCGGGTTTGCCACAGGTTTCTTCTGTTTTTGCAGGTTCTGTTTGGATAGGCGGCAGAGACGAAGCAGGCAACTTGAAAGTCGCTGCCCAAACCTACCGTACTGCAACAGCCAATGACTTTTGGCCCGGTCCGCTTAATCCTTCTGACGGCACCGTGACAGAAAAAACTTGCGCCGACTGGGACAAGCACTTTGCAGTGAACGCCAAAGACATTGACAAATTTTTGGTAGAAGTCAGAAAAGCAAAGGCAACAGGACAGCTGCCGCTTTCATCGGACAAAATTCCTAACTCACTCAAAGGTTGGCCCGCAAAAGGCAATCCTTTTTTCTCCGAAATTCATGGCTTTGATTTGCCCAATACTACGCAAGGTTTGGCTGGTTTTTACGACGATATAGACAATGCAGACGGCGTTTATGACCCTTCGCAAGGAGATTATCCGATTATCGAAATTCGTGGCTGCGATATGCCCGTTTATCCAGACCAGATGATTTTTTGGATTTACAACGACAATGGCGGACCCCATACGCAAACAAAAGGTGCTGAAATTCGAATGGAGATACAGGTACAAGCCTTCGGCTACGCCACCAATGATGAACTGAACGATATGACGTTTCAGCGTTATAAACTTATCAATAGAGCAACCGACAACATTGACAGCTGCTACTTCGCAATGTGGATGGACCCAGATTTGGGTTGCGCTACCGATGACTACATTGGTTGTGATACTACCCGCAGCTTGGCGTATGTTTACAACTCTGACGCAGTAGACGGGGAGGCTGGCTGCGCCTGTGGTGCTACCCCCACCTATTGTAATAACGTTCCGATATTGGGATTGGACTACTTCCGTGGACCTTTGGACGAAAACGGAGATGAATTAGGAATGTCCTCCTTTATGTATTACAACAATGGCGGTATTGGTACCAATCCACCAGCTACTACCGACCCTAATGACGTGCAAGGATATTACAACTACATCACGGGCAAGTGGAGAGATGGCACGCCTTTGACCGTAGGCGGCAATGGCTATGACTTAGCTTCTCAAAATAGAACGAGGTATGCGTTCCCGGCTCCGCCAAATAAAACTACGGGCTGGTCAATGAGCTTCCCTGCGCCGCTTTCTACGTTGCCATTTGGTGACCGCCGCACGCTGCAAGCGTCGGGACCTTTCACGCTCCTACCGGGAGCCGTGAATGAATTGATTATCGGTTTGCCTTGGGTACCAGACCAACAATACCCGAACCCAAGTCTTGCAGCTCTTCAAGCAGCAGATGATTTGGCGCAAAACCTGTTCAACGCTTGCTTCAAAGCACAAAATGGACCTGACGCTCCAAATGCAGATTTCATAGAGCTTGACCGTGAGTTGGTAGTAGTTTTGACAAACGATAATCTTATTTCTAACAACGCTTTCGAGCAGTTTGTAGAGCGAGATTTGATAATTCCTACAGGAATTATGGACAGCACCTATAAATTTGAAGGGTATAAAATCTTTCAACTTTCTGGACCAGAAGTTACGTTAGCGGATAAAGACAATCCAGAAAAAGCTAAATTAATTTATCAGGTAGATTTAAGAAATAAAATAACAAATGTTTATAATTGGAACGCAATAGTAGATCCAAATAAAGTAGGCGGACGTGTGTGGATACCAACAGTAAAAGTACAAGGTTTAGATGCAGGAATCCAACATACTTTTTCTATTAAAGAAGACCAATTTACAAAATCACAGGACAAGCGTTTGGTCAATCACCGCAAATACTACTACACAGTCGTAGCGTATGCCTACAATCAATATGCACCGTTTGACGGAGCTACTGAACTTGGGCAGCGCAAATCTTACTTGGAGGGTCGTCGGAATGTGCAGGTTTATGTGCCAATCCCACGCCCGACCATAGATAAAACATTAAATGCCATGTATGGCGACGGCGCAATAGTGACTCGCATCGACGGCGAAGGCAGCAACGGTAATTTCTTGGATATGCAGGACGGAATGAGAGAGGCAATCGTAGCGGGTGGCTTCAACGGTCGCGTTGTCTATAAGCCGGGTGCAGCTCCGATTGGAATAAAAGTATTCAATCCGTTGGACGTACTCGATGGAGAGTTTGAATTGACGTTCAATAACTTCGTCAATCCAGTAGGAGATACTTTGGAGGCAAGAGCCAACTGGAAATTGAAAAATATACAAGACGGCACCGAAATCTCATCAGATGTCAGCATAGACAAGCTCAACGAGCAGATTATTGCAAAATACGGCTTCTCCGTCACGATAGGTCAGATTCTAAATGCTGGCACTAAACCGTTGTTGGTTGAAAACAATGGCTATGTAGGCAGCGCGATAGAGTATGCGGATAAAAGTAAACCGTCATGGTTCGGGATTCAAAAAGAAAGCGAGTTCCCTGTGTATAACTTTATTCGTACAGAAGATATTAATGGACCAACCAACCAATTAGACCCTAAATTTGCATTGTCAAAGGCAGAGCCATTCATACCGTTCTATTTGTGTGTTACGGATAGGTCAGATGGAACGCCTGTAAATTCACCATACCTTACGCCGTCTTATTATGGAGAGGGTGCGACATTGTGGAGAGATGTAGCAAAACTCTCTATGAGAAATGTGGACATCGTGTTTACGTCCGACAAATCAAAATGGAGTCGTTGCGTGGTGATGGAAACCGCTTCCACTTTGTACTATAAATCTACGGCAACGGACTTGGGACTTCCAACCGAAGGTGGTGGTGTAAGCTGGGGAATTCGCAAGCGTGCTTCGGTAGGTAAAGATGCCGACCCAGCAGATGCTTTCAAGGCTGCTCCAGACGGTAGCACAGGAGTAGAAGCAACAGGTATGGGCTGGTTTCCGGGCTATGCAGTCAATGTGGAAACTGGAAAACGCTTGAATATTTGGTTCGGCGAAAACTCTTGCTACGATGGTCGCGTACTTCCCAACGGAATCAATACCAAGCCATTTTATCCAGATGCACGTCCCAACGGAAACGATATGATTTGGAACCCGAACTCAATACAGTTTTTGGGAACCGATAATCCTCAAAATCTCTACGGAGTTTATTCTGGCGGTCAGCACATGATTTATGTATCTCAAACCGAATACGATTCATGCAAATTTATTCGTACCAAGTTGGTTTTGTCAGAAGGTGCAATTTTGCGCTCATCGGTACTGCGAAATATCGCTTGGACTTGTTTCCCGATGCTGCCGCAAGGAGCTAAATTGTTGTCTTACAAAGACGGTTTGATTCCAAATGACTTGGTCGTCAAAATGCGTGTGGATAGAAGTTTTGCCGTCACAAAACCGAAAGGGGAGAAAAATGGATTTCCGACCTATCAGTTTGCTATCAAAGGAAAAGTGGCATCGCCACTGACCGCAGCTACTACTGTGACCGCGTTGGACGACATCAATGTAGTACCGAACCCGTATTATGGCTTCTCTGATTACGAAATATCGCAGTTTTCGGAAATCGTAAAAATAACGAATTTGCCAGCAAAATGCACCGTGACGATTTACTCTTTGGACGGGCGGTTCATCAAGCAATACAAGCGAGATGAAGTAGCCAACCCAATAGACGGCAACAACGCACCGCGACTGAACAAACAAATAAGTCCAGACTTGGAGTGGGATTTGAAGAACAGCAAAGGAATTCCGATTGCGAGCGGCGTTTATCTAATCAACGTCAGTGCGCCGGGCTTGGGCGAGCGAACCCTCAAATGGTTCGGAGTCAATAGACAATTCGACCCAACAGGTCTATAAAAAATGTATAAAATGACAGAGCAACGTCCCAACTTTTATCGTTGGGACGTTGGCTCTTACTCTCACTTATTTTAAATTTGAAAAAGTGATTTTCTTTTTGAAAACCACTTTTTCCAAATCATTCAAAAGAATATGAAAAAAAATATATACCAATATCTCTTGATGGCATTGCTACTACTTGGCTCCGCAGCAACCGCAATGGCTGGAAATCCTGACCGACAAGGCGAGGCAGGAGCTTACGAGCTGCTCCTCAATCCATGGGCGCGCAGCTCGGGCTTGCACTCCATGACCACGTCTTGCGTGCGCGGCGCAGAGGCGATGTTCCTCAACGTGGCGGGCATCGGTCGCGCCTCTACCTACGGCGCAGACAGCACCACTTTCACGGACATCGCAATGGGTCACGCTCGACTTTATGAAGGAAGCGGCATCTCATTGAGTTCGTTTTCGATAGCTCAAAAACTGAAAAGTGGCGGCGCAATAGGCTTGAGCATCTCCGCAGTAGATTTCGGCGCTATCAATGTTACGACCACCAACCAACCAGAAGGAACAGGAGCGACTTACTCACCGACCTTCTTCAACATCGCGCTTGGATACTCCCAAACATTTGTCAATAAAATTTCGGTTGGCTTTTTATTCAAAGGAATCGTAGAAAGTACATCGGACGTTTCTGCCACAGGCTTCGCTTTGGACGCAGGCGTACAGTACGTCACAGGGGCAAAAGACGAGTTCAAATTCGGAATTTCACTAAAAAATATTGGCTCGAAAATGAGTTTTGGTGGACAAGGTTTGTCGCAGTCGCGCCAAAATCCTGCGGGAAACTATGGCTACAACTTGACGTATGACACTCGTGGCGCATCTTTCGAGCTGCCTTCACAGCTCAATATCGGAGCGTCTTACGACTTTTTGCTGAACTCAAGCAATCGTCTGACAGCAGTAGGAAACTTTACTTCCAACGCTTTTTCGCGTGACATTATCGGTGGCGGCGTAGAGTACGGTTTCGGCAATTATCTCGCCCTCCGCGCCGGCTATCGTTACGAATTGGGCTTTGACAAAGGGTCTGCATCGCTCTATACAGGCGTTTCGGCGGGCGTTTCGGTGGATATTCCAATCAAAAAAGATACCGACAACAGAGTAGGCATAGATTATGCTTATCTGCCAACCAATCCTTTCAACGGTACGCATCAGCTCACCGTCCGAATAGGATTGTAAAGAAAAAAAGTACTCCAAATTCTTGTACTTTGGAGTAAATACCATATCTTTGCACAGTCTTTCGAGGACAGGAACGCCTTTACCAACGCTGGTAAAGGCGTTCCTGTCTTTGTAGTTTTACGCAACACGCATCAAAACAATTTTTTTTATTCACCAAACAAAAATAAAAATCAAAAATATGTCCAAATACACTTATCTCACGCAGCCCGGATACGACCGATTGAAAGCAGAATTAGACGAATATAAAACCACTGGAAGGGCAGAGGTGGCTCGCGCCATAGCAGAAGCCCGCGAAAAAGGCGACCTTTCCGAAAATGCCGAGTACGACGCAGCCAAGAACGCGCAGGGAATGTTGGAGCTAAAAATCAATGATTTAGAAAAAGTAATGTCCAATGCTCGCGTGCTGGACGAATCTACTTTGGACGACTCTAAAGTGGTTGTTTTTTCCAATGTCACCATCAAAAATAAAAAAACAGCGAAAGAAATCACTTATAAATTGGTTTCTGAGTCGGAAGCTGACCTAAAAAATCACAGAGTGTCCGTAAGTTCGCCGATGGGTCAAGCCCTGCTGGGCAAAGTGTTGGGCGAAACGGCGGTCGTAAAATCCCCCAACGGCGACATGGAATTTGAAGTAATGAATATATTTTTGGGCGAGTAAGGAAATCGTCTAAAATAGAGTCCTTCATTTTTTCTTCATTCCTAAAATAAATTAACACCAGATGGCAAGTATTTTTTCAAAAATAGTAAGTGGCGAAATTCCTTGCCATCGCATCGCAGAAACAGCCGATTACTTGGCTTTTTTGGACGTGATGCCTTTGGCGGTCGGGCATACACTGGTCATTCCGAAACGAGAAACCAATTATATCTTCGATGTCGAAGACGAAGAGTTGGCGGGTTTGATGGTTTTTGTAAAAAAAATTGCGCGCGCGATAGAGGCAGCCGTGCCGTGCACTCGTATTGGTTTGTCGGTCATCGGGTTGGAGGTGCCGCACGCCCACGTCCATTTAGTACCAATCCGATCGGTTGGGGATTTGAATTTTTCAAAACCTAAAATGACAGTGTCGGCGGAAGAATTGGCGGCGACCGCAGCCGCCATTCGCGCCAAAATATAAAAAATACAATTATGAGTGACCAAATAAAACACGAGTGTGGCATCGCTTTGGTGCGCCTTCGTCGTCCGTTGGAATTTTATCAAGAGAAATACGGCACTACGCTTTACGGGCTGCACAAACTGCATTTGCTGATGCAAAAACAGCGCAATCGAGGGCAGGACGGCGCGGGTATCGCTACTATCAAGCTCAATCCGCAGCCCGGCACTCGCTACATCAGCCGCAAGCGAAGCAACAGCAACCAATCCCTCCGTGAAGTGTTCGACAGCGTTTATAGCTACTTCAAAGACCTTACGCCCGAGCAAATGCGGCAGTCGCAGTGGCTCAAAGACAACTATCCTTACATCGGCGAGCTACTTATGGGACATCTTCGCTATGGCACGCACGGAAAAAATACCCTTGAAAACGTCCATCCCTTTTTGCGTCAGAATAATTGGATCAATAGAAACCTCGTTATGGCGGGCAATTTCAACCTGACCAATGTAGATGAATTATTCGACGAGCTGGTTACTTTGGGGCAGTACCCGAAAGAAAAATCAGATACCGTGACCGTGATGGAAAAAATAGGTCACTTTTTGGACGACGAAATTCAACGCCTTCATACATGGTTCAAGCCAGATGGATATTCCAACCAACAAATCAATCAATTAATTTTTGAAAAATTAGACTTGCAGCGACTGTTGCGCCGAGCGAGTAAAAAATTTGACGGCGGCTACGCAATGGTCGGCATGATTGGACATGGCGACTCCTTCGTGATGCGCGACCCGCACGGGATTCGCCCCGTTTTTTATTATTTTGACGAAGAAATCGTAGTAGCCGCCTCCGAGCGACCCGCTATTCAGACCGCTCTGAACGTCCACATCAGCTTGGTGGAGGAGTTGAAACCCGGTCACGCGCTCATCATCAAAAAAAACGGTAGGGTAGAAATTTTGCCTTTCACGGACGAAAAAGAAAAAAAATCTTGCTCCTTCGAGCGCATTTATTTTTCGAGAGGGACAGACAAGGATATTTATTTGGAACGAAAAAAATTGGGTGCGCAACTGGCGCGGACGGTTCTGGAAACCGTTAATTTCGATTTCAAAAATACTGTTTTTTCTTTTGTCCCCAATACTGCCGAAACAGCTTTTTATGGCATGGTAGAAGGATTGGAGGAATGTCTGAACGAGAAAAAACAGGAGCAAATACTCGCTTTGGGTGCAAAAAAATTAGATGCCGAGCATCTCCAATCTATACTCGGTGTGGCGTTGCGGGTAGAAAAAATCTGTGTAAAAGACGAAAAACTCCGCACCTTCATCGCCGACGAAGCCTCGCGCGCCGAAATGGTGAGCCACGTTTACGACGTGACTTACGGGATAGTGCAGAACGAAAAAGATACACTGGTGCTGCTCGACGACTCGATTGTGCGCGGCACGACTCTTCGCGACAGCATCATAAACAGTGTGGCACGCCTGCGCCCCAAAAAAATAGTCGTCGTGTCGTCCTCCCCTCAAATTCGGTATCCGGATTGCTACGGAATTGATATGTCCAAAATCGGTGACTTTGTAGCTTTCAGAGCGTTGGTGGAGTTGCTCAAAGAAAATGGAAAAGAACAAATGCTGACGGAAGCCTACGAGCGGTGCAAGATACAAGAAAGTCTGCCAGTAGAGCAGATTCAGAACCAACTGCAAGTGCTGTATGCGGAGTTTACGAACGAAGAAATTTCTAAAAAAATTGCTGAAATTGTGACACCAAAAAATATCAGTCCAGAGGTGGAAGTTATTTTTCAAACCATTGAAGACTTGCACGCTGCGTGTCCGAATCATTTAGGAGATTGGTATTTTTCGGGTGATTATCCGACTCCCGGCGGCAATCGAGTCGTCAATCGCGCATTTATGAATTATGTAGAAAAACGAAATGTACGAGCTTATTAAAATAATAAATTTGAAAAAATGAAAATTCTTTCCTACAATCTCAATGGTATTCGCTCCGCTATCAGCAAGGATTTTGAAAATTTTTTGGCGCAAAATGAATTTGACATCGTGTGTGTGCAGGAAACGAAAGCGCAGCCCGACCAAGTAGATATGGCAAAAATAAAGGAGTTGGGTTATCACCATCATTGGTTTTCGGCTCAAAAAAAAGGTTACAGTGGCGTTTTGACAATGTCGCGGGTCAAGCCCGACCAAGTAGTGGTTGGCTGCGGGATAGAAAAGTATGATTTTGAAGGGCGAATTTTGAGAACCGATTTTGGGGATTGGACGTTGCTCAACTGTTATTTTCCGTCTGGAACGTCTGGCGACGAGCGGCAGGACGTAAAAATTAGTTTTTTAAACGATTTCTTTGATTTTGTGACAGCCTTGAAACAAGAGCGACCGAAACTAATCGTAGTTGGAGATTACAATATTGCCCACCAAGAGATAGATATTCACGACCCCAAAGGCAATAAAAACAGTACTGGATTTTTGCCCGAAGAGCGAGCTTGGCTGACGAAATGGTTTGAAAGCGGCTTCACGGACGCTTTTCGCCACGTTCACCCTGTGTTAGTGGAGTATAGTTGGTGGAGTTTTCGGACGGGCGCGCGCGCAAAAAACAAAGGCTGGCGCATTGATTATCAATCAGTTAGCGACAATCTGAAAGATAAAATAAAATCAGCACACCATCTGACGAATGACACGCACTCTGACCATTGCGGCATTTTGTTGGAAATAGATTTGTAAAAAAATCGCAAAAGCCGCAAAAATTGAGTGCTTTATTTTTTCTTCATTCCGTATTACATCACAAATCTACCAAGATTGGTTTGTGCATGGCGGTATTGACCCACTGCCGCGCGCCGCGTTCAAAAGCGTATTTGGCTGCGCCAGTGGCGATAAAAGTGTTGAGAAAAATATTCTTTAGCAGCCCACTGTTGGAAGGAAGGCTTAAAATTTGCTTGTAGCTTCGGATTTCTTTCGACATTCTTTTGGAGGATTCAGTCTGATATTTTTGCAAAAAATCAGCGTCAAAGCGTTGATGTGCGACTGCTTTTTGGGCAAATTGAGCGGCTATCAAACCTGATATCATAGCCGAGCCGATGCCTTCGCCGTTGAGCGGTTGGACGAGCGAACCAGCATCTCCGGCAAGCAAAAAATGGTCGCCTACGTTTTTGCGCTCGCGCGCCGCTAACGGAAGTCCCCAACCTTGCGGAGTTTCCAAAAAATCCGCATTGCGAAAACGGTGCGCAAAAAAAGGGTCGGAATGGATAATATCTTCAAAAACATGGCGAAGATTAATTTTTTTTATGCTCACTTCTTGGCTCGACATTCCGAAGCCGACATTCATTTCGCCATTCGGCAACGGGAAAATCCAAAAATACCCAAGATTCACTTTTTTAGGAAAATAAATCTCCAATAAATTTTCGGGGTGCATATCGGACACATTGCGACAGTACATTCGGAGTGCGGCGGCGTAGAAGTTGCGGTCGATTTTGCGTTCATCGAGCTTGCGCAACACGACCGAGTGGTCGCCGTCTGCTCCGATGACCAATCGGGCAAAAGTAGTGTGGGTTGCGCCATTTTTTGTCATCGTCACGTTGATGCCGCCGTCTTGTCGCTCGAGGTTGGTGACTTGTGTCCCGAGTTGTATATTGGCAAATTCAGGGTTCAGTTGTCGGTGCAAAAAAGTATCAAAATATTGTCGTTTGCAAGTAAAATACATCGGTTCGGGAGCAGATTTGGGTGTTGGGCGATGCAAGGCTTCGGAGGATTTGCCGTTTGGAGCGGTTAGTTTTATGCCTCGAATGGGTGTAAAATGCTGACAATCGGCGTGTAATTCGGCGATTAGTTGGGGATTGAACTGGTTGAGAACTCGGATTGAATTAGCATCAATGCCGTCGCCACAGATTTTGTCGCGTGGAAACTCGTCTTTGTCAATCAGCAAGTGAGGAATACCCGCTTTGCTCAAAAACATAGAGGTCGTCGCGCCCGCAGGACCTGCACCGATGATGCAAATGTCAGCTTGTGAGGGAATATTTGAAGTCATAAAAGTAATTTCAGGCATATTCTTATGCCGTGCAGCACGGAATTTTGCGGTGTCAGATGCGGACAAAAATTATTTACAGCGTCACGTTTCTATGTATTTTTATTATTTTTTTTACTTCATTTTCTTCTAATCCAGCGATTGAAGCGATGGTTTTTAGGTCGTATTGGTGGTCAAAACCTCGAAGTACAGCTTCGATTTGATTTTTCTCGATACCTTTTTCGATACCTTTCTCGATACCTTTCTCGATACCTTTCTCGATACCTTTCTCGATACCTCGTTTCTCGCCTTTTTCAAGCAGCATATCGTAAGTACTCATAATTTTATTTTTAGTATTTGAAGGAATATTTTTGATGGTTTCAATAATTTGTGATTCTGTAAAGTCAGACACTTGCAAGGTATAAATGATTATAGTGGTAATAAAGTTGCTGGACAAGTATGGACTTACGCTGGTCAGAATACGCTCGAAATGTTTTTCCAATTCGATTGTATCTTGTCGATAGCGCTGCAACATAAAAGCGGAGCGCAACATTCCGTGCTGTAGATTTTGAACTGAATCTTCGTCCAAGTCAAAAAGACTCACAAAAACTGTGTCAAAATTAGGTATAAATGACGATAGATTGGGTGGATATTTTTGAAAAAAATCGTCTATTTTCTGTAAAGTCCATTTTTTGCTTCCGTGATAGTATATGATTGGGATTATCGGACGGAGCGATTCCTTATTTTTGAGCTGCGTCAGGTATCCGTTTGCCAGATAAGCCAATATCTGAAAAGTTGTGTTAGGGTCAATATAGGATTTGTGTTCGAGTAGCAGACTTACATAGCAGGTTTCTTCGGTGTCTTTAAGTTTGATTTTTAGTACAATATCAGAGAAACTTTCCGCCAGTTCGGTCGTGACGTAGTTGGTCGGAGCATATTCTAAACTATCGATGTCCAAAACGTCCGACACATTTTTAGGCAAATATTCTTCCAAAAAAGCGATAGCCACGGTTTTTTCGGAAAGCATTTCTTTCACAAATTTATCGTGCGGATTGTTGAGTGCTTCATTCATTGCAGAACATTATGAGGTCAATAAACACAATTCTAAATAGCTGCCGATGTATCTTTTTTGCGCAGCAACACCAAACCAATGAAAGTCAAAAAGCCATTGACGGCTAAAATTAAAAATCCAAACTTGAACCCGTCCAAAAGGGAGCTGCTGTAAAAATTAATAAGGTATGAAATAACTGGCGATGCAAGGCAAACCCAAGGTACGAAGCGGTCTTTGACCTGCCATTTTGTAATCAGACCAAAAGAAAATAAACCCAAAAGCGGACCGTAAGTATAACTCGCCGCTTCAAACAAACCATTGATAACAGCTTCTTTGTTGATGATATTGAACAAAATAATAACCAACAAAAGGACGACACTTGCGCCAATATGAACTTTGAAACGAACTTTTTTTTGCGCATCTTCCACCACAAGTTGTTGGGCGGTTACGTCTTCTTCGTAGTAACTTGGTTGGGGAAGTTGTTTTTGAAAATTTAAAAAATCTATACAAAAAGAAGTCGTGAGCGATGTAAGAGCCGAGTCCGCACTTGCATACGCAGCTGCCACCAATCCTAAAATAAAAATAATGCTGCTGACCGGCGAAAGATACTGAAAGGCAATCGTAGGATAGAGCATATCGGATTTGACGGGAATCGGAATCCCCAAATTAGCGGCATACAGGTAAAGCAATGCACCCAAAAAGAGAAACGAAAGATTGACAAAAATCAATACGACGCTGAAAGAAAGCATATTTTTGCGGGCATCGGACAGGTTGCGGCAGGTCAAGTTTTTTTGCATCAGGTCTTGGTCGAGTCCCGTCATTACGATAGTAATAAGTGCGCCACTGACGAATTGTTTGAAAAAATTATTGGGGTCGCTCCAGCCACCTTTGAAGAAAAACATCTGCGAGTATTCGCTGTTCCAAACCATAGTGGCGAGTTGCGGAATACTTTTTTCGAGTGCAGTTCCGATGGCTGAAATGGTGAGCCAAACGGCACTCAACAGGAAAACCGTTTGGAGTGTATCCGTCCACAAAACGGTATTTGCGCCGCCTTTGTAGGTATAAATCCAGATGAGAAAGACGACTATCATTGCGGTAATTGGGAACGGAACTCCGAGCGGCTCGAGGACGAATGTTTGCAGCACCGTTGCCACCAGATACATTCTGAAAGCCGAGCCGATGGTGCGAGAGAGCAAGAAAAAGGCAGCACCAGTTTTGTAAGAAAAATGACCGAGTCGCTCCTCGAGATAAGTGTAAATCGAGATGAGGTTCATGCGGTAGTAAATCGGCATCAGCACGCCCGCAATGACCAGATAACCCAAAAAATAACCCATCACCATTTGCATATACGAAAACGCCATGTTCAGCCCGCCCGCGCCTACTTTGCCGGGAATAGAAATGAACGTAACGCCCGAAATAGACGCACCAATCATGCCGAAAGCTACCAGATACCAAGGAGCTTTTCGGTCGGCAAGAAAAAAAGTACTGTTGCTTGATTTTCGGCTCGTAAGTCGAGATACGCCTACCAATACCAAAAAATAGACAGCCAAAACTGCAAGAATAACATACGGCGAAAGAGTTGGGTGCATAATTTTACTTTGACAGTAGGCAAAACAGATTTTAATTCAACAGAACCACAAATGTAGGTAATTATTACCAAAAAAATAATTGTTCGGGTAAAAAAACGCTATTTTACGTCGTCCAATTTGATTCGATTCGGTTGATTTGCGAGTTGCCAAGCGGTAGAAAAGATGAGTTGCGCCCGTTTTTTCATCACCTTAAAATCAATTTTATCTACCGTATCGGTTGGGCGGTGGTAGTCTTTGTGGCTTCCGTCGAAGTAAAAAATAATAGGAATATTTTGCTCCGCAAAATTATAATGGTCGCTCCGATAGTAGTATCGATTGGGTTCGTCGGGTTCGTCAAAAGAATAATCCAGCGCCAGATGTGTAAAATTTTGGTTGGCGGTTTCGTTAATTTGATGCAATTCGGTGCTTAATTTTTTAGAACCTATCACATACAAGTAATTTGGATTGGCTGCGTGTGAGTCGTCTATTCGCCCTATCATGTCAATATTGAGGTCAGCGACCGTATTTTGCAACGAAAAAATTGGATTTGCGGTATAATATTTTGACCCCAACAAGCCTTTTTCTTCGCCCGTAAAAAGCAAACACAGCACGCTTCGGCGCGGCGCAACGCCTTGTTTTTTGGCAAGTGCGAAGGCTTCGCACATCGCTACTACGCTCGTAGTGCCAGAGCCATCGTCGTCTGCGCCGTGAAAAATACTCGTCCCACGTTTTCCAAGATGGTCGTAGTGGGCAGAAAGCACGATGATTTCCTTCTTCAAAACGCTGTCCGTTCCTTCCACAAACCCGATGACGTTTTGACCTTCTATCACATTTATTTTTTTCCGAAGTATCAGTTTCAAGTCGCACGGAATCCGCAAAAAGTCGGGCTTTCCGCTCCTGCGAATTTCGTCCAACATTGCTCGTATTTTCGGCATCTTGTCGCCGGCTATCTGTGCCGCCGTCGCTTCTGAAAGATGCAGCGAATTGGCAAACAGTATTTTTTTGTTCTGCTCCACCGACATTCTGGTGTTCAAAATTACTTTCCGTGCTTCATTCAAGTCATCTGAAAAATTATTTTTTAGAAAAAAAACTGCTCGTGCACCGTGTCGTTGGGCGGCGGCGAGTTTTTTTTGTTCGTCCATTGCCCACACAGATTTTTCTTTCGATTGGGAAATGTAAGAAAACCCGTCGCTGCGCACAGGCTCGCCTTCGCAGACGAGAATAATTTTATTGCGGACATCTTTTTTTCTAAAATCACTGTATCGGACATCGTCAATCCCGTAGCCCAAAAAGACGACTTCGGAAGCCAAAATCGGCTCTGGCTCCGACTGGTTGAGTCTTGGAAAACTATAAAAATCCATCAAAGGAGTAAAATTCTTTTCGCCTACGCTCAGCGACAGATGCTCCCAACTTTCGGCAGTCAGTCGGACATTTTGAAAAAAACTTTGGCTATCGCCGACGGCAGGAAGTCCCATTTTTTGAAATTCTTGGGCGAGAAATCGAGCCGCCCGACGGATACCTTCCGTCCCCGTTTCGCGCCCCTCCAAGCTGTCCGAAGCCAAGACTTCGAGGCGGTGGCGCAGCGCAGGAGTGTCTATTTTGTTAGCAAAAAACGGACTGTCAAAGTTTTGTGCCAACAAAATATTGCTCCAAAAGCAGCAAGCGACGATGAAAATTTTTTTAAAATAATAGTTCATATTGGATTGTTGGGAATGAAGAAAAACTGGAGCAATGAATTTTAGACGTGTTTATTGGAGTAGTTTTTTGACCACTTCGGAGATAAGTTTTCCGTCCGCTTTTCCAGCCAATTTTTTGGAAGCTGCGCCCATCACTTTGCCCATATCTTTGGCGGAGCTTGCGCCAGTTTCGGCGATTACTTCGCGGATAGCAGCCTCCAACTCTTCCATACCCATCGCTTTGGGGAGATATTTTTCGATGACGATGATTTCTTCGCGCTCGTTTTTTGCCAAGTCCTCGCGGTTTTGTTTCTCAAAAATCTCCAAAGAGTCGCGGCGTTGTTTGACCAGTTTTTGGAGCAGTTTTATTTCGCGCTCACCTTCTACCGATTCGCCGCTTCCGTCGGTATTGGCGATTAAAATAGCCGATTTGATAGCCCGAATAGCTCGAAGTGCGCCTTGGTCTTTTGCTTTCATCGCCTCTTTGAGGTCGTTGTTGATTTGTTCTGTTAAGTTCATATTTTAATTTTTTAAGAATGAATGAATTTTTATTTTTGGAACGAAGAAAAAATATGGGTAATTTATTCTAAACACATCCCTTCGGCAATTCTTTTAAACGCTAATTTTTCAAAATTGGCTCAAATTTTTTAAATATTATTAAAAAAAAGCGACTTTACCCAACAAGTTGGATAAAGTCGCTTTTGTAAAATATATTTTTTGCTCCGAAATATATTACTTTGCAGTCGCACGAATCGCGATGCGGCGGTTTTTTGCTCTGCCTTCTTCGGTGTCGTTGAGAGCGATTGGGTGTGCATCGCCGTAACCTTCGGCTTTCATACGCTTGCCTTCTACGCCCAACTTTTCTAATTCCGCCAATACGCTTTCGGCGCGGCTTTGAGAAAGTTTCACGTTGCTCGACGCGTTGCCTTTGTTGTCGGTATAGCCGCCGATTTTTATTTCCACCTTCGGAAATGCTTTCAGAATGGCTGCTGCATTTTTTACTTGCTCTTGCGATTCTGGCTTCAAGGTTGATTTTCCAGTTTCAAACAACAAGCGGTCAAAATCGAACCATTTATCTTTCGTAATTTCGCTTTTCGGGTCGCCCAAATAAGTCGCAAATTGGTCTTCCAAAGAGCCTTTTGGTACGTCCAATGTCACGCCGCCCGGCAAAGAAAGTTTGAATATTTTGCCTGCTGCGTCTGCTATTGCGCCTCCTGCTGCTGCTGTTTTTGCTGCCAAAGAGTCGGCTGCTGCCTTTGCTTTTGCTGCCGCATCGCCTGCTGCGTTGGCTGCTGCGCCTGCTGCATCTTTCGCTTTGTCCGCCATTGCGCTGCTTGCGTCTGTGAGTTTGCTCATTGCTCCGCCGCCTTCGCAGCCTTTCATAAAGTAAAGCAACGCGCCTACCAATGCCGCTCCGAGCAACCAAGGAAGGAATTTTCCGAATCCGCCGCCGCCAGCACCGCCAGTAGGTATGCTGCCTGCTGCTCGACCTGCCGCGCCTCCTACGGAGGATAGCGTGTTAGAAGCCATGCCTTTCATGGCGTTGGCTGCGCCGCCTACTGCGCCTGTCGCGCCGCCGAGCAAGCCGCCCAGACCAAGTGCGCCGCCCAAACTACCCACCAAACTTGCAGGCATAGCGGATTTGATGTGTTCGCTTTGACCGCCCAAAAGGCTTGCCAAACCTGATACGCCCAGACCATTGCTGCTTACTTGCTTGCCCACCAAGCCCATCAAAACGGGTGCCGCCATACTCATAAGAGAAGAAGTAGAACTTTGTTTGATGCCGCTGAAATTACTAATCGTGTCTATGATGCTGCTCGCTTTGTCGCCAAGAAGACTCTTGATGATACCGCTTCCAGCGTTCAGAGATTCTGCGTGGTTGTTGGAGTTGCCACTGAATAATCCTGCGACGCTGCTCAACGCACTGCCGTCGTGACCGCCCTGCGTGAGCATATTCATGATGCTGCTCGCTCCGTCGGTAGTGGCTGCTTTGCTCGACAATCCGCCGAGGAGGGAAGGTAAAATAGCTCCGATAGCGGAGGTAGTACCTGCTGGGCTTTCGCCGAGAAACTTACTCGCGCCTTGAAGAATATCGGGCGTAATGTAGTTTTTTGCTAAATCTAATAGGTTGATTGACATACGAAAAAACAATTTTAGTTGGTTAATAAATTAATTTTGAAAAAAATTATAGATTATTTTTTGAATATGGTAGTATTCAGAATATCTTTTTAGAAATATAATTTCTTGAAATATTTTATTTTAAATTTCTTGTCGTGTTCTGCTGTCACAAAAAACTTATCATTCTGACTATCGAACCTTATAAAGGTAACAAAAAAAAGCATTTTTTTCTTTTGTTGCAAAAAACTTAATAAAAACGTTATTTTCGCATCGTATTGTGGGCTTTATTGTTTACAATTATTTAACATTATCCTGTCTGTAAGTGATTTTGCTTGCAGCTAAAACTATTTTTATATGAAATTTGCAACGAAAGTAATTCACGCAGGCATCGAGCCAGACCCTTCTACGGGAGCCGTGATGACCCCAATTTATCAAACTTCTACCTACGCACAAGCCAGTCCCGGCGACCACAAAGGTTTTGAATATGCGCGGACGCAAAATCCTACGCGAAGTGTGTTGGAAAAAAACTTGGCAGCTCTCGAAAATGGCGTTGATGCGATTTGTTTTGCTTCGGGCTTGGCGGCAATGGACGCGGTGATGAAATTACTCAATCCGGGCGACGAAATTATTTCTACCAACGACCTTTACGGCGGCTCATACCGCCAAATGGTGCGCATTTACAGCCGCTTTGGTATCAAATCTCACTTCGTAAGTATGGAAAATCCGAAAGCGTTGGAGCAATTCATCAACGAAAAAACCAAACTCATCTGGATAGAAACGCCCACCAACCCGATGCTCAACATCGTGGACATTAAAAAAATATGTAAAATCGCTAAAAAACACGGCATCTTGACCTGTGTGGACAATACTTTTGCGTCGCCATATCTCCAAAATCCTCTTGATTTGGGTGCCGATATGGTGCTTCATTCTGCCACAAAATATATCGGCGGACACTCGGACGTGGTGCACGGCTGCGTGGTCGTCAATTCGCAGGAACTTGCCGACGAGCTGCATTTTTTGCAAAATGCTTCGGGAGCAGTTCCGGGTCCGCAGGATTGTTTTTTGGTGTTGAGGGGAATAAAAACACTTCATATTCGGGTAGAAAGAGCCTGCCAAAACGCTGCTAAAATCGCAAAATTTTTGACCAAACAAAGCAAAGTCGCACACGTTTATTATCCGGGATTCAAGACTCACCCCAACCACAAAATCGCAAAAGAACAGATGCGTGATTTCGGTGCTATGGTTTCCTTTGACCTCAAAGAAGACACGTTTGAAAATGCCAAAAAAGTATTGAGTGGTACGCATTTGTTCACTTTGGCGGAGTCGCTCGGCGGCGTAGAGTCGCTCATCGGACACCCCGCCACCATGACGCACGCCTCTATTCCGCGCGAAGAGCGGCTGAAAGTGGGGCTTACGGATTCGCTGGTTCGCCTCAGTGTCGGCATCGAAGACGTAGATGATTTGATTGCGGACTTGGCGCAAGCGTTGGGAAAAATAGAGTCGTAATTTTTTTTCAAAAAAAATCTATGGCTACATTTTCTATCAAATCGTGGGCGGAAGAAGACCGTCCGCGCGAAAAAATGCTCGAAAAAGGTTGCAACAGCCTTTCAGACGCAGAACTGTTGGCAATTTTGATTGGCTCTGGCTCGCGCAACGAAACTGCGGTCGGGTTGGCGCAGCGTATTCTGGCAGATACTGGCAACGACCTGAACGAGTTGGGAAAGAAAAACTTGAAGGACTTGATGAAATTCAAAGGCGTGGGCGAGGCGAAAGCCATCAGCATAGTCGCCGCACTCGAACTGGGGCGACGAAGGCAACTCACGGACATCAAAGAACGCCCGACTATCAGCGACAGCCGCAGTGCATACGATGCCATTGCCTCCAAATTGGTGGACAATCCGCACGAAGAATGTTGGATTTTATTGACCAATAGAGCCAATAAAATTATTCGCAGAGAGCAAGTCAGCTCGGGCGGCGTGGCAGGGACGGTGGTGGACATAAAAATTATTTTGAAAAAAGCGGTCGAAGAGTTGGCTTCGGGTATCGTGTTGGCGCACAATCACCCGTCGGGAAGTTTGCAACCCAGCGCGGCAGATATTGACGTTACGAATCGGCTGCGAAACGCCGCAAAATTGCTCGATGTCACCTTGCTCGACCACTTAATTATCTCCGAAAAAGGTTATTTCAGCTTCGCTGACGAAGGAAAAATATGAAACGTATGAAGAAAAATAATAATATGTAAATAGTTTTTAGTGATTAATTTTTAGTTTTTAGTCGTACAAACTTTTGATAATCAATGTTTTATGTCAAATTGAAAATATAATCTATTTAAGTGCAAGAACTTAATTTATAGATTATAAGTTGGCGATACCTTTGAGGTGTCAGTAACTTTGTTTCATTTACTTACTCACGTTACGCAAAGAAACTTTTTTACCAAAATTTAAGGCAGCATTTTATTCAATACAACTGTCTTTTCAGACGTGCCTTGTAGAAATTCAAGTTTTTGCAAAAATATCGTCTGGCGAAGCGAAAACTGTTTGAAGTCTGGCGCAGCCGACGAGTATTTTTC
>JAYWGG010000128.1:0-2417 GCA_043778415.1 Saprospiraceae bacterium | reverse complement strand
CAATGGATTCTTTTTTGATATAATTTGGAGTAGTTTCCAAAAAGAGATTTTGTCCAGAACTGTTTTTTACGGCAATATCAATAGACGTTTCGCGTACTATTCCTCCTATTTTTTGTTTGTTACATGAAAATAATAGCAAACTGGCGATGCTAAAAAATAAGTATTTCATAATTAATGATTTTTTTAAGTGTAAAAATTAAGGGTGAATATTTTGTATAACTTGCAAATATACTACCTTTTTATTTCCCCCAAAAGGACACTTTTAATAAACTTTACTATTCTATTAATCACTATTTTTTGTCTAATTAACAAACCTAAAAAACTGTAAATCAATGAGTTATCATATAATCATTTAGCTTATTTTGGGACAAAAACGATACTAAATTATTTATTTTTTCTTAAAAATAATGCTTTTTTTGAATTTTTATCTAAAAAAATACTGAAACTCTTCTCTAAAATTATTTGACGACAAAAAAGCGGGTCACGACTTTTTTATTTCCTCGCACGAGCAGCAGGTATTTTCCCTTCGGGGCGGTCGAGATATTGAAGGCTTTGGCGTAGTCGCCTGCTTTTTGGCTCGGCAGGTCGTAGGAAGCGAAAGCGTTCATTTTGGGGTCGAGCAAGCGAATGGCGACGTTGGAAAGCTCGTCCAACACATATTTGAACCCAATCACGCCTTTTGCATCTGGGATTATTTTGGGCAGCGTTTCCCATTCTTGGATGTTCGCCGCTTCGGGCGTGGCGGTCGGTTCGGGTTTGGGTTTGTTGGGCGTTGCGGGGATTTTGGTGTTGGGATTGTTGTTGGCGGTGGCGACGGGTGGCGACGCGGCGGGCTTTTCTACATTGAGCAAAGTAGTGACTTCGCCATTGCAAGACGACCAAAGTTCTATTTCGTCGGGCAGTTCAAACGGATTATTGGTTTCTTTGACTGCGTCCGAATTTTCGGTTTTTACGGTGCGGATTTCAATTTTATTTTTGTCAATCCACAACAAATTGAAGTGATTGAAGCTGCCGCTGCCGCAAGTCCAAGGATAATTGAGGTCGTTGCGGCGCAATGGCGCGCCCCAGCAGCCTTCGCCGATGTAAGTCGTCCCCAATTTTTCATCTTTGATGAATCCGTTGCTGCTGCCTGCTTCGGTGCTTGCCCGAATCGGTTGAGTCATTTTCACAACGTGCGCATCGCACTCAATACCGACGTTCATTTTATACTGCTGAAAAAGCGGTGCCCAGTGGATAATTTGCTCTATTTGCTTCGGTTTCGTGCTGCTGTGCGGCATCATCGGATAATGAAATTGAGCGATTTTCCACAACGCATTTTTACTTGCTTTGAGGTCATTTTCTAACCAAATTTTTTGCTCGCCGCCGGGCGGCATCATGGAGTTGAGGGTGTAAATGCGCAGCAAATTACCGCCTATCGAGAACGAATAAGCGATATTCGCTGCCGCCACATCGAACAAATCTACAAGGATTTGGTTGGATTGCTCATGGTTGCCACGCGACACCACGATAGGAGTCATGCGCCCATCGCTGGCGATGGTCAGCTGCCAGTCGTTGAGCCATTGCTGCCATTCGAGTGGCTCGTCGTTGGTCGTCATATCGCCGCCGAACAGCACGCAGTGGGCGCGCAGCTTGGCTACCAACTTATTGGCTTCGCGGCAAGCCGTCCTTTGGTTGCGCGAATCGCCACCTGCTATGATAGCAATTCTCTGGTTGGGGTCGGCGGGTGCGGTCGTAAAAAAAAGCCGTTGGCTCGTGCCTTCGCTGTCTTTTACTACAAAAAAATAGGACGTGTTGGGTTTCAAGCCTTTCAATCGGACGAAATTAGAACTCATACCTTTCACCAAAACTGCCTTATCGGGCTTTTGTTGCATGGCGTATTTCGCCACTTCTTGGCGGCGGTCGGCGAGGTCGTAATAAAAAACGGGATTGTTGCCACTGAGCTGGTTCCAGCCGATGATGGCGGTTGTGGCGGGGTCGTCGCGCCACATACAGCGAAATTTGTCGGCGACAGCCGCCGTATTTTTAGGAAAAAAAACAACTGTCCCGACGAGCAACAAAGCCGCGAGATGATTTTTTTTTGCCAAAAATATTTCAAAAAGATATTTCATAAGCCAACTCAAAAGTAGAAAAAAGATTGTAATTAAAAACGTAATAAATTTGAGTTTTATTAGAAATGGGGTAGATTTTTATTCAGAAACTGTTTTTGCATAACATTCTATCGCAAATTTTATACCGATTTTTTCGCCCTCAAAAACCGAACCATCAGCTTTGCCGTGCGAGCGGACGCGCCTGCTTCGCCGAGTTGCTGGCGCAAAAAACGATAATCGGCAAATATTTTTTTGCGAATATTCGGCTTCAAGATATGCAACAACTCCGACACGATATTTTTCTGGTTCAGTCGCTCTTGGATAAGCTCG
>JAYWGG010000127.1:0-2427 GCA_043778415.1 Saprospiraceae bacterium | reverse complement strand
GAAGAAAAAATAAAGTACTCAATTTTTTCCAATCAATTCAAACAATAACAAGGCATTTTTGAGGCGCAACGCAGGGCGTTGTAACGAAAAAATAACGCGGTGATTGGTTGCAATTTAGCAGAAAAAATAAGCAGTTTATTTTAGACGCGTTCCTAAATGACATTTCGGGGAAATTTTCTCACTGAAAAATTTATTTTTACTGAAAACAAAATTAATTATGGAAACACTAACAATCGCAGAAATAAAAACGCAATATCCCGACCAGTGGGTTTTGGTTGGTAATCCGCTCTTGCGCGATGACAATTTTGTAGGTTCAATACTTCAAAAACTCATCTCTGGATTAGTCTTGTATCACAGCAAAGACAAGCGAGAAATTGCTTACAAAACGCAAGATTTGACCAAAGATGTTGAACGTTTTACTTGCATTTATACGGGTGAAATTCCAAAGAACAGACGATTATGGCTGTAAATTTTTTCCATTTTGATTTGGATAAAGACGATTTTTCCTACATCGGAAAAGCATAATAATATTCGCCCGGAAAATTCTCGTACACGCCTTCCAGAATCACTTTTCCAGTCGCTTTGCCGAGGATATTGATGATGTCTTCGATGTTGGCTACCGACTGTTCGTTGATTTTGGTAATCACGAAACCCGGATCCATATTTGTCCGCTCCGCGCGGCTGCCGACCGTGATGCTGCTCACATAAACGCCCGCCTGCAACCTCATTCTGCGAAGCTCTTCGCGCGTCAGGTTGCGCAAGTCAAAGCCTATATTTTGGAGTATTTTGTTTGCTCCGTCGCCGTCTTTGTTGGCTGCTATCAAGTCGGTCGTGTTGCCTTTATTTTTTAAAGTAAGTTGTACTTTCTGGTTTTTTCCATCTCTGATAAACCGAATTTCTATCTTGTTGCCCGGACGATAGCGACCGACTTGCTCCTGCAAATCTGGCGTAGCGCGGATTTTCGCATCGTTGATTCCTACGATAATATCGCCTTCGCGAAGCCCTGCGTCGTCGGCACTGCCGCTCGGCGTGATGCGCTGAATAACCACTCCTTCGGCGGAAGGAAGATTCAAACTTTCAGCTATTTTGCCTGTCACATTTCCGATACTTACGCCCAAAACTCCACGTTGAGCTGTCCCAAAATCTCGCAAATCTCTAATCACTTTCATCACCAAATTGGACGGCACCGCAAACGAATATCCTTCATAACGTCCTGATTTCGTGATGATTGCGGTATTGATGCCCACCAATTCGCCGTTGGTATTGACGAGCGCGCCGCCGCTGTTGCCGGGATTAACTGCCGCGTCGGTTTGGATAAAAGATTCGATGGAGTAAGCGTCGTCCAAAATATTGATGCTCCGCCCTTTGGCACTCACGATGCCCGCCGTCACCGTAGATTCGAGGTTGAATGGATTACCGACCGCCAGCACCCACTCGCCGACCCGAAGCGAATCCGAGTTGCCGAACACCAAATGTGGCAGATTTTGAGCAGAAATCTTTATCAATGCAATATCCGTCGAGGGGTCTTTGCCGACTACTCGCGCCGTAAAAGAACGCTTGTCGTTGAGCGTAACCTCAATATCTGCGCCGTCCTCGACCACATGGCAGTTGGTGACGATATAGCCGTCGGGCGAAATAATCACGCCACTTCCCGACGCGATTCCGATGGAGGATTCGCTGTTCCAAAGGTTGAGGTCAATGCCTTGCATGGCTTTGATATTGACGGCGGCGGGAGTCGTCGCCTCCGCCGCTCGAATAAAATTATTGGGGGAAGAAGTCAAAAAACGGCGTTGCAACTCCCCTGAAAGCAGCGCGTCGTTGTAGCTGCTGAAGCGAACTGGATTATTGTCACTCCGAACTAAAAATTCATATTTTTTTTCAAAAAATTTATACGTCACTACGCCCGCCATTGCGCCAAAAAGCGAAATAGCGATGGTAAAAAGAATATTTTTCCAATGCGGCAGAACGAATTTCATGCGTGTTGTTGTTTGTTTTTGTTGGAACGAAAAATTAAGAAAAATATTTGATTTGAATAACAAAATATTTTCTATGCAACTTACCGACACCTCAAAGGTATCGATAAATTCGTGTAAGTAAATTTTCCTAATATATGCAAAATAAATATATGTTTTTATCGAAATTTACTTCAAATCGTATTTTTTGCGCCCGTAACTTTGCGGTAATAAGTTACCGACACCTCAAAGGTGTCGGTAACTTCGATTTTAGCTCGCTGCGCCTCATTATTTATCGCCTCTTTATTTTTTTTTGCATTTTTTTACATTTTTTTTGAAAAAAAATTTGGAAATTACAAAAAGATACTTTAACTTTGTATCGTAATCGAAGCAGTAAGCAAATAATAAAGCAATTTCAATATTTCGCTATGCAAAAACCTTATTCAGCACCTCATAGAGCCAAAGGCAACCGCAG
>JAYWGG010000126.1:0-6842 GCA_043778415.1 Saprospiraceae bacterium | reverse complement strand
CAGCTTTTAGAGCAGTTTGCGAATGGCACTTTGCGCCCCGAAGATGTCGAAAATACCATCATCACACTACCCAGCAATGAACTTTCACGCGCACGCGGTGGCTCCCATTGCATGACATGTCCGATAGAGCGGGGGTGAGAAAACCCTCACCCTTTCAATGCTCGTGTTCACGACCTTTGAAAGTTTGGTTTTGGGCGGCATTGTTTAGTTCGGCATTGGTTTTTTTGTCGGCTTCTGTTTCCTCGTAAACGCCAAAATTGCGCATATCGGGCTGCCCCGCGTCCACCCACGCCGTCACCCAAGCACTGCCGACCATCAAAATTGCAGCTCTCATTCTGTCCTCCACCTGCCCTTGCAGGCGAGTGTGGTAAGCTCTCGAAAAATCTCTGCATTGTGTCTTCACTGTGACACCCAATCTTTCGTCAAAACACAACTGTTGGTCGCGCGGGAAAGTCAAAGTAAGGTTTTTTTCGATACCAAAAACACTGTCCAAGCACGCGTGGCTCGCCAAGACTGTGTTCCAAACTGCCGACTCAAAATTGTCAATATAGACCGCTTTTCCCACAAAAAAATCATACTCTGCATCAGCAAAAAGCTCTGGCAGACGGCTCTCCCAAAAGCCATGAATGCCTGCTTGGTTGGTCAGTTGTCCATTGTAGTTTTCGGTCGTGTGCAATGGAACGTGTGCATCGCCGATGTAGTGACCAATCTCCGCAGAAAGGCGTAAAACCTTGTATATATCTCGTTCCTTGAAGGCTTTGGTTAGACGATTTTGCATTGTTTGGAGATGATATGGGACGATTCCAAACTCCGAAAATTTATCTTTTACAAAAACATTTTTGCAAAAAGGCAAACTCAATCCTTGTTTTTTTAGAAAAAATGCGAAGGAGTCGGGCTTCACTTCAAGAGCTTGGTCGGCATAGAATTTGTCCATCACATTATTCAAAAAAAACCTTCTGTACTCAAAAATAGACAAGGTCAAGCTATCCATTTTGAATACTTTTTTTACTCCTTTACTTTTGATAATAATATTATTTTTTCCTTGAAATGTGACATTTTCTTTCGAGTATAGCTTTATCGTATCGTCTTGATTATCAACCACATACATTTCGGCGTGCAAAGACATTGCATCTACAAATTTGCGGGGCAAGTCTGGAAAAGGCGGCTTTCCCCAATGATCCATATCTATAAAATGGCGAGGACCTTCGGGCGCAACGGCGTACCTACGCTTGTCGGGGTCTGTGGCGTGTTCAGTGATAAACTCAATATTTTTTTTGTAAAAAACCGTCAAATCTTGTGGCAGAGTGGTGATAGCCAGACGATTGATTCGTTTGTGCGCAAAAAATCCCCAGTCGTCCTCTTTCAAAATTTTGAAAGAAAAAGCCGCCAACAAAAAAATACCAACAATCGCAAAACGTTCATTATTTTTCATTGAAAATAGTTTTAATTTACAAAGCTAAAAAAAACTTTGGTAGCCCCACAAAATTTTTCCAAAAACAACTTGTTGAATCAAATAAAAATCTCCTTTTTCGTCCTCCGCCAAAAAATGTTCTACCAATGGGCTGCCGTCTGGCTTTTTGATAGGGTCGCCGTATCCGTTCAAAGTCGGGACGGCATGGAGTCGGAGCGATTTTTGAGAGCCGTCCGTCCTCCGAAGTTGGACGATACAAAAGGGAGTCGTCGCTCGGATAGAGTCTTTGGTCGTCAATTTATTTTCAAACGCTTCCGCACCCAAACTTTTGAATCCAGTAAGGTAGGCTTCTATGAATCCTTTTTTTACCTCATTCGGACTTTTAGGATATTTGGCATCTATCGGCTGCACCGAAAAGTTGTTATTTTCATTCAAAATAGAAAAAGATTTTTCTTGCGAAGCAGGATATTCTATGCTCAAACCCTTGATATTTGTTACATCTTCCTCAAAAACAGTCTTGTCACGCCACTCGTCTATGTCTAAAAAAAAGCGGACACGAAACGCGCCCTCCCAGTTCGGCAGACACATGACGTAAGGATTGTTAGAGCCGTCCATAATCATGTATGTACCGCGCTCGTCGGACGTAACGCCGCCGATATAATAACTGCGAATTTTTTTATTTTCTTGCCCAAATATTTCTACTTTGATGCCTATGCTGGCTAACTCGCTGACGATAATGGGAGTAGCGGCTTGGGTAGGAACGTACTTGACGGTCATTTTTTTGATGGTTTCGAGGAGTACGTTGATGGCGGTTTTTCTGACTTTAAAGTTGGTACCATCTATCATCCAAACGCCTTTTTTTCGCTGCAAAGTGACTGACTTCCCAAGTCGGTCGGCGATAAATATTTTTTCGATTTCGTCTGTATTTTGGACGGCAAAATTTTTATCCACCGAAACAATCGTTGATTTTTCGGGATTGCGGGTTGCCACAAACCAAGCAGTTGCAGAGCCGATAGCGGCAAAAATAGCGAGCAGTAAGTAAGTTTTTTTCATTGAGTTTTATAGCTTTATTGTTTTCAAATTTATGTTTAATATGATTTTTAAGAGCTTGCAAACTTGCGCCGTCGCCAATATTGGTATCCAACTCCGAAAGCAGCCAACAGCGACAAAGGCAGTAAAATATTGATGAGTTGCCATTTAAGTTGTTCGTTTCGCGCCCGCACGGTGTCCAACAAGCGAAGTTTCACGTCGCGCGTGCGCGCTTCGATGATGCCCTTGTCGTCGAGCATATACTCAATAGCATTGAGCATGAAATCCTTGTTTCCAAAAACATATTTCATGTATTTATTGTATCCGCAAGGGCGAATATTGCCGTCAGGCGCAACACTATTGGAGCAAATATCGCCGTCCGCAACCACCAACATTTTGGTTTTTAGGCTAACATTTTTAAATTCTTGCCCGATTTGCCGCAAGGTATTCGACATTTCTGCGCCTACTCTATTTTCAAAAAGGGACGAAAATTGCCCCTCTAAAAGCACCGCCACAGGCTGGTTGGGTTTGTTAAATTTAGACGGGTCAGCGTCGTATCGCAGCACTTCAAAGTTTATCTTCACGGGCGTAAATTGCAAACGACTGTATTTTGAAGATTCTAATAATATCGTTTTTGTGACATTGGTTTTCGTCTTGATTGTGTCAATAGAGCTGGGAAACATCAGATTGACTCGGTTCAGATTTTTTACGATTGGGTGCTTACTTGACGGGGCAACGATAGGGTGGTAGTACCAAGGAAACATCTCAAATTGCGCGCCCGTGCCTTGCTGACCGATGCGCAGAGGAATTTTAGAACATTCTAAATCCAGCACCAGATTGGGTTGTACTCGAAAACCATACTTAAAAAATAAGTCTTCGAGATTGAGCGGATAATCGACAGGCATATACTCTGGCTGTGTCATCATACTATCCAAGTCGGCGTTCAGGCGGTCAATCAACCAAATAATTTTACCGCCGTTCATTACATATTGATCGAGTTTAAATTTTTGTTTTTCGTCAAATTGTGACTTTGGTTTTGCTACTACCAATATATCTATTTCCTTTTTTAGCTGCGTAACGCTGTCCAAATTCAGTCGTCCTGTATTATAAAATTGTCGGAGTGATTTTTCGAGGTCGGCGGTATTTTGGATAGGGAGTTCGCCGTGTCCTTCGGTAAATAAAATATTGTATTTTTGGTTGTTTTTTATTTTCTGAATAGCGTTTGCAATCTTGTATTCCATCAAGCTTACAGAGTTGTTGAGAGCCAATTCGTCGCCGCCGGGTTCCGCAAGTTGCTGGTTTTCGAGAAGATTTACAACAGTTTGTCTGTTGCCAAAATTTATGATGGCATAAGGATATATTAGCTGCTCTTTTGTTTCATTGTTATCTTTTACTCGCAAATTAAGTGGTTGGATTCCGTCTTTCGCCAATTCCTTCCGCCGTGCATTTATTTCTTCGGTCGTCCCAAGACTCGGATTCTCAAATTCGTACTGGATAAAACTATTTTCTGCTCTCATTCCGTCCAACATTTCTTTGGTAGCCGTCTGCAATCGCTTGAAACCTGCTGGAAAATTTCCTTCCAACAACACCTTAACGTAGGTCACATCTTTGATTTCTGCAAGCAGCGAGCGAGTCGCTTTTGTCAAAGTATATCGTTTTTCTTCGGTCAAATCAATATAGGTGTGAAAAAAATTGCTCAAAATATTGAGGCAAATTAAAATTCCTGCGACCAAAAAAATATTTATAATAGATTGTGCTTTATTCGTTCTTTTCATTTCAAAAATCAACTTATTGTTTTAAAAGTGTAAAAAATATTACCATTTTCTTTTTTCCAACGCGGTAAGCGTAAAAGTTAGAAAAAGTAAAATCAGTGACAAAAAATAAATGACATCTCGACTGTCAATAACTCCGCGACTGATAGAGCGATAATGTTCTTCGATACCAATTTTTTGAATTAAATCGTCAATACTTCCGACGAAATAAGGGATTTTACTCAAAAAATCGAATGACCAATAGACAAAAAAGCAGCAAAACACCGCCAAAATGAAAGCCACAATTTGGTTGTTGGAAACGGAAGAAGCAAAAATACCGATTGCGGTAAACGATGCGCCCAAAAAAAGCAGCCCTATGTACGAGCCTACCACCGCGCCTGAATCCAAGTTGCCTTTGGGAGAGCCGAGTTGGTAAACCGTGTAATAATAAATCAAAGTCGGAAGTAAGGCAATGACCACCAAAACGAAGTTTGCGAGAAACTTACCGAGTATAATTTCAAATTCTTTTATCGGTTTTGTGACTAACAATTCTATTGTTCCAGTTTGATTTTCTTCTGCAAACGAGCGCATGGTAACAGCAGGAATTAGAAACATAAAAATCATCGGAGCAATGTCAAAAAGCTGGTCGAGCGTCGCATAATTATAGTTCAAAAGGCTGTAATCTGGAAAGACAAACATCATCAATCCCATTATTAAAAGGAAGACTCCGATGACGACATACCCAATCAGCGAGGAGAAAAAAACTTTTATTTCTTTGCGAAAAATACTTAACATAAAATATTGATTAATAAGCAATTAGCTAATTTTTTTTGATAAAAACTTTGTTGCGGTCGTCAAAAATTAGCAGCGATTTGAATAATTTTTCGCCTATATTTCCGCCACTAATTTCTTTCACGGAATCACTCAAAGACTTGTCGGACGCAATCCATTTCAGAAGATTTTTTGCCGTAAAATCAACCACTTCTCCTGTTTCAAACTTCATTATTTTTCCGTGTTTGGCAACATAATCTCGTTCAATTTCTCCAACTCGAAATGGCTTTCCTGTGACAGGGTTATAAACGGGCATTTTAATTTTTCTTACTTGAGTAGTTTCATAATCGAAGTAACAAATTTTGCCACGAACCTGAAATCCTGCAAAATGAAACAAGTCATTTTTGGAGTTTGAGAGTTTATCAATATTCAAATACGGAATGCCGCCGACTGCCAAACCCCAGATTCTGGAACAGTCCAACGTGTCGCCTTTCATTGTCACAATTTCTCGAATTTGTACTTGATAATTTTGTGGATTAGAAACTAAAGTAGCTCTCACGTCCGTCCACAGATAGCTTGGTTTGTTGGTCTGAAAGTCCGAAATAGTTAAGAATACACCATCTCGAAATTTAAAATTTTTGGTGACTTCCGAGCTGTCTGCCGCCAAAAGCGAATAGCTACAAAAAAAGTAAGAAAGCAAGACTAAAACACTGATTTTCAAGATATTAAGTTTTAAATCGGATTAGTAAATGATTGAAATACATCTTCTACGCTTGATTTTTCTTTCAGTATTTCGAGCAAAGTCAGTTTGTTTTGAGCAGCAAAATTTGAAATATTAGGTCGAATATCTTGCTCCGCCGCACTGAATAGTTGAAACTTATTTTCTGTTATTTTGTGTACTTGCCGCACGCCTGTGATGCTATACAACATTTTTTCAGTCACATTTTCTAAAAATTGAACGGTCACAATAGATTGAATTTCGGTCAAGTTTTTTAACTTATCGACGGTATCATTTGCTACGATTTTTCCCTTATTGATGATAACTACTCTGTCGCAAAGTGATTCGACTTCTTGCATGATATGAGTAGAAAAAATAACCGTTTTTTCTTTGCCCAAAGTTCTGATTAGTTTGCGAATTTCTATCAACTGGTTGGGGTCTAAACCCGAAGTCGGCTCGTCCAAAATCAAGACTTCGGGATCGTGAATAATTGCTTGTGCCAAACCAACTCGCTGCTTGTAACCCTTTGACAATGAGGCGATTAACTTGTTTTGTTCCAGTCCCAGACCAGTCATTTCGATGAGTTCAGAAATTCTTTTTTGCTTGTTCGGAATCAGATAAACGTCTGCCACAAAAGATAAATATTCCTTTACAAACATATCTTTGTAGAGCGGATTGTGTTCGGGTAGATAACCGATTTTTTTGCGCACTTCGATTGAATTTTTCTCAATATCGTAGCCGCAAACGCTCACTTTACCAGACGTAGGAGGCAAAAAGCATGTGATAATTTTCATAGTCGTGCTTTTTCCTGCGCCGTTAGGACCCAAAAAACCCAATATTTGCCCCTTTTTCGCCTCAAACGTGACATGGTCTATCGCCTTTTGTTGGGAATATATTTTACTTAAATCTGATATCTGAACAGACATTTTAGAATTATTTGTTTTAATAATAAATAAGCTCGCCGAATAACAAAAAATTTATACTCTTTATTATTTACTCTTGTCACGCAAGAATTTTAAATTGACTCATTTGAGCATGATTTTATGGTATTTCTCTTGTCCTTTGTCACTTTTTTTCTTGATAAAAAAAGTAACCAAAAAAATCAAGTGCTCTGTATAAATTCTAAAGTTTTTGCCTAAAAATCCCGTCGGCGCGCGAAAAA
>JAYWGG010000125.1:0-2442 GCA_043778415.1 Saprospiraceae bacterium | reverse complement strand
TATGCCATTGTATATTTATTTTAATTGAAAACTTGGTTAATTATTTCTGTAAAGTTACTGGTTGTTTGGAGTTTTAAGGTAATTCAAAAGGCAAACGGCTGATGAACGGTTAATGTTCAATTACATCGAATTAATTCTTTAATGATTGTTGTTTAGCGCAAAAATATATCATGCTTTACCTCGCAGCCGATATTTTTTATCCTAAATTCGACAGTTCTTCATCAAAAATATCGGATATTGTGACGACCAAATCGGGAAACACGCCGCTCGTCATCAAGTCGCCTTTCGCAAATATTCCGTTTTGGATATATTTGCTTTCCCCACCCAATTGGTACTGAATCACATAGCCCGTGTTGGGTTCTACAATCCAATATTCTCGAACTCCCGCAGTTTCATAAAGATAAAATTTATCCTTCAAATCGCGCCTGCTTGTAGAGTTGGATAGAATCTCAACCACCAAATCGGGCGCACCCAAACAGCCTTTTTTATCCAATTTTGACAAATCACACAGCACCACTATATCGGGCTGAACAACCGTATGTATTTGATTATCAGCGAGTTCGTTAATTTTTGGCAGCCGCACATCAAAAGGCGGGTGAAATACTTTGCACTTTTTATGCTCCAAATATTTAGCAAAAATAACAAATATTTTTCCAGAGGCATCTTGGTGTTGCACGGACGGCATTGACATTTTCATCAGCTTCCCCCACAGCAATTCCACTCTATCTACAAACTGCCAAGCCAAGTAGTCTGCAAAAGAATATGTTTTTGATGCGTCCAACTCTTCTAATATGCGTACCATTACTTTCATCTATTTTTTAATGCTCGCTCCACACCACTTGCGTCAAGTCCACACCTTCTTGGTACATTTCCCAAATCGGACTCAAATCTCTCATGTGATTTACGCCCGTGCGGAGTGCGTCAATCGCCATATCTACGTCTTCTTCGGTCGTAAAGCGACCCAAACTGAAACGAATAGACGAGTGCGCCAAGTCATCTCCGAGTCCCAACGCCACCAACACATAAGACGGCTCCAAACTTGCAGAAGTACACGCCGAACCCGACGAAACAGCTATATTCTGGTTGAAAGTCATCATCAGACCTTCGCCCTCGACGTGCTTGAAAGATAGGTTTGTGACGTGCGGCATACGGCTTTTTTCGTTGCCATTGACATAGACTTCCTCCATCTTCATCAGTTCCGTTTGGAGTTTGTCGCGCAATTTGCTCAATCTCGCAGTGTCTTGCTCCATTTCCAATCGTGCTATTTCGGCAGCTTTTCCCATTCCGACGATGCCCGGCACGTTGAGCGTACCGCTTCGCATACCGCGCTCGTGTCCGCCGCCGTCCATTTGCGCCGTAACTTTTACGCGCGGATTTTTTCGGCTGACGTACAAAACGCCTACGCCCTTCGGTCCGTACATTTTGTGGCCCGTGAAAGACATCAAGTGTACGCCAGTTTCGCGGGCATTGACAGGAATTTTTCCTACCGACTGCGTCGCGTCGCTGTGCAGCAAAACACCGTGTTTGGCACAAATATCGCCGATAGCTTTCATATCTTGGATTACACCCGTTTCGTTGTTTGCCCACATGATGGACACGAGGACGGTCGTAGGGCGGATTGCCGCTTCGAGTGCTGCGAGGTCAATTATGCCGTCGCTTTGCACGTCCAAATAAGTTACTTCGCCGCCCTCTTTTTCGAGGCGTTTGCAAGTATCCAAGATGGCTTTATGTTCTGTTTTTGCAGTAATAATGTGGTTGCCTTTGCCAGCATACATTTCAAAAATGCCTTTCAAGGCAAGATTGTTAGACTCCGTCGCACCCGACGTGAAGATTATTTCTTTTTCGTCAGCGCCGATGAGCTTTGCGATTTGCTCGCGGGCATAATCTACGGCTTCTTCTGCTGCCCAACCAAAAGGGTGATTGCGGCTGGCAGCGTTACCGTGATGCTCAAAAAAATAAGGCAACATGGCTTCTACCACGCGAGGGTCGCAGGGAGTGGTAGAGTTGTTATCGAGATAAATTAACTTCTTTTGCATTGTTATTTTTTATAAAATATTATGCAAAGATAACGTTTTTGACAAAAAAAAGTTTGCTAAAATGCAAATACTCTCCAAATAAAGCTATTTTTGTAAAAATAAGGAATGAAGAAAAAATAATATATTCCTGTTTTCCAACAAATTGAATCAATTACGAGGCATTTTAAGGCGCAGCGCAGCGCGTTTCGGCAAGAAATAACGCAGCGATTGGTTAGAAAGGAAGAAAATGTTTAGTTTATTTTAAGTACTCATGTTACGCAGAATATTTTTTTAATAAAATTTCAGGTAGCATTTTATTCAATATGACTGTATTTTCAGACGTGCCTTGTAGAAATTCAAGTTTTTGCAAAAATATCGTCTGGCGAAGCGAAAACTGTTTGAAGTCTGGCGAAGCCGACGAGTATTT
>JAYWGG010000124.1:0-28692 GCA_043778415.1 Saprospiraceae bacterium | reverse complement strand
TTGCCACTTTTGAAGGTCAAGACTGCGGGAAATCCATACGGACGTTCTTTGTAGGGGTCAAGCACTTTGTAAGAAACTTGAAAATTTCCTTCTATGACTCTTGCAACGGTATCTACAGCAGTAATGTCTAAAAAGTTATCTTCCTTTTCAATAACATCATAAAGCAGTACTACTGCATCACCGTCGCCGCCCGTCAATATAAACAGTGAGTTTGGAAAAGTATCATTACAATGAATAGTATTTTGCATAATTTTCCTTTTGCCAGTGTGAAGCTGAATACAATCTATAATGATTGTTTCCCTACGAAGTGAATCAAAAGAAAATGTCCGTAAGGACAATGCAGCGATAGTATTGACGCTATCGGTGTAACACTCTACCGAAGTGTCCCAAGTTTTACCATTTTTTTGAGCTTTTGCAGCACCGTTTTTTTGACCTCCCCCCCAGTAGATATTGACTGGCTCGGGAGCAGCTATTTTGTCCTTGCTGCAAGAGTAAGCCGCACACAATAGAAGCACAGCGATGGCTGATAAATTTATTTTTTTCATCGTTTGTATGATTTTAGAGTAAATACAGTATGTTACCGCCACTTTCACAGTGGCGGTAACATATATTATTATTTATTGATATGAATTATTTTTTGAATAAAAGGCTGCTGGTTAGCGGTTTTGAGTTGTAAATAAAATATTCCTGTAGGCAGGTCAGAAATATCTATTTCTAACCTGTCTCCCTTTAAGGGTATGTTTTTCCATTTTCCTAACTCCACTCCGCAAGCGTCGGTGAGTGTGAATACAGCATCACTCACAGAAGGCACATTAGTTAAATCAATTTGGAAAATATCATACACAGGGTTCGGTTTTACAAGCCAAGTATCACCTGTGGCAGACATATTATTACTAAGTTTATCTTTGGACGGGTCGCTACTATTTTCGTTGGCATTAATCTGATAGCCACAGGTTGAAAACTTTTTTATAAATATTCGTTTTACTAAAATATCAATGAGTGAAAGCCTGACATATACAGTTTGACCGATTGGAAGGGGCGATGAAAATTGAATCAAGCAATAAGATTGAGTTGAGAATGGGCATGCTGGAAGATAATTCATGCCGTCAAACGAGTATTCAAACGAATAAAATGCAACTGGTTGGCAGGTAATCTTATTAGGGTCAATTCCTACTCGTAAAGATTGTGGGTTACATTTACTGCCGCCTATAAATTCACCCGTTAGTAAATCATCTTCTCCACAAAACGGTGACATAATATTCGCCGCTATACAGCCGTGATTTTGGACAACACAAGCATTATTTGATTCATTAGTTCCAAAAGGGACGTAATTAGACTGTATTTTTATTTTTACGTTGGGGTTAGAAAAATTTAGATATCTTACTTGCTTAGCATTGGTGCTGGGGTCAAGTAACTTCATAATTGTCATCTTATAAGTAGGCGGATTTGGCAAGTTTACTTCAATCAACGAGTAAGCACACGCCGGAGAACTGCAACCGTCATCATCAAAAGCATGACCAGCACCTAATAAATGACCAACTTCATGAGTAAATGTTTTCTCCATTATCCCGGACATATCTAATAAGACAACACTTACTGCTCTTAAATCTTGCGCTGGAAAATTTACTGTTTTTCCCGTTGGTGAGTTAGTTTCGTAAGGACCTTTTGAAAGAAATACTACTAAATCTGCTCTAACGGATTGGCGATATTTTGCCAATTTGCTACTGGGGGTAATGAGTAAGTCACTTAAAGCATTAGCCTCGCTAATAGGATTATTATAATAAGTCCAAGGGTCTTCTAATAGATAATTACTCTTCAACTTTACAGTATGTTTGATTTTGCTGTTGTAAAAAGTTTCGTTGAGGTCAGATACAAACTTATCTATTATTTTTGTCAATTTTACTGGCTCATTAGAATATTTGTCAGCAATATTTTGCGGATAAACAACTAATAAATCAATTTTGCATGAACTCTGGTCTGGCGTACAATTAGTCGACGGCGTAGTATTATTTAGGGTTATAATATTTCCACAATTTGGATTGTGCTTGACGTAAGCAGGTTTTATGAGTAAAAGATATTTCTTCGAGATTGATGTTAATAAATACCGCACTGTGTCCCACGCAATCTCACCTTCGATTGAACCATTGACTGAAACCATAGAAATCGAGTAGTCTTGGTCATTCTGATACTCCCCAGTCCAAGAAAAATTATAAGCATTAAGAAATTCTGCATATTTTTTTTTCAATACGCGTACTTCACTACCGTTAGGCGGCTTTATTGCAATTTGTTCAGTGTAATAAAGATTTGTCAGCCCTTCCAACATGATTATATCATAGCTTTGTGTAGTTGGGTCGTTAATAGTTTCTTGAAAATTAGCAAGTTCTTGCGCAGTCAAGTCACTTGGCAACGAGTCCAATTTTATGAGTGCATTTAAATTGCCTTGCGCAAGGCTCGGAAACACACTAAAAAGCAAAAGTACAGTTAATAACAGTGGTATTTTTTGAAGAACTCCTTTTCTATATGTATTATTTTTTATAATATGTTTTGGGTGGCTGAAAGATGTTTTTGAAATAACTAATTGCATGATTTAAAAATTTAATAATTAAAAAAATAAAATACAAAAAGCAGTTTTGGGTCAAAGCATTGTAAAGATTCGCAGGTCGAGTTTATAAACCTTAATACAAGGTTACACTTTTATTTTTAACTGTCAAGTTTTTTCACATTTATTTTTCAAAAATCTTCATAAAAGCCATTTAAAGTTTCTTTTTGCCAGCGGTTGCTTATAATTGCGTCGAAAGTAGTCGGTCTATTCTAAATACGTTCTTAAAAATTATTTTTGACTATTTTACAAATATAATTCGTGGGTATTTTCTACTTTATCAATCCTAACTATGTCACAATATGCCAAATATACGGCAATATAACTAATTGGTAGTGTGGCTAAAATACCTATGCCGAAGAACAACAGACCGACTAAATTGAGTAGCACGAGGAGCAGTAAAAATCCAAAAAATTGGAAAAATTGTCGAGTGATTAGCTTCCGACTCAACTCCATAGCTGCCCAAGCGTCTTTTGTTCCTTCCAGCAAAAAACAGCTCGCAAAAGTGTAAGCAACTAAAAAATAAACGGCGGGAAATAACAAAAATACACCCAAAAACACAAAAATACTCACCAAAAGCGACGACAACACTAAAGGCGCAAATCGCTCAAAACCTTCAAAAAAATTTTGAAAAGTGTAGGATTCACGGTTTTTCATTTTTTTAGCGACTATCAAATAGCCTGCCGCAAATGGCGGAGCAATCATCGGACTTGCCAGTGGAATCATTACCGCCGCCGCAATCACGCCGAAAAAAAACAAGGTAAAAACAATATAAATTGCGGGGTCGCGCTTAAAAATTTCGATGGCTTCTTCCAAATATTGTTTGCTTTTTACGGTGTATCCTTCGTCAATTAACTGTCGTACTTTTTGCTCTATTTTTTCCATTTTTTCTATTTAAAGTTTACAAAAATATATTTTTTCCGCTGCTTGGATATTTTATTTTACCAAACTTTCAGCATTTTCTAAAATCAATCTCGGCTTTCGAGTTCCTGTATATTGGAGGATAAAACGCGACGGCTTGGGGTTAATAGTTTGTTCTTTTTGAAACAAGTTAAAATCAAAATTTAAGTCGATTGTGACATATCTATAATGCTGAATATCTAAATTTAGTCCTCTCAAAAGAGAGTTTTTTTTGCTTTTTTCTAACTCTTCTACAAATTGTATTTTAGGTTTTATTTTGTACTGCGAATAGTAATCAACTGCAATAAGCTGCTGTAAAACAGTATCTTGCGGATAATTATTTTTAGCAAATTGAAAAATAGTTTCATACACTTCATTCATAGTGTATTGATGATAAGGGCGCAAAGAACCAAAATAGATACCAAGATTTAGTAAAAAATCAAAAATACTATAGTTTTTTGTGACATATTTCAAAGTTTGTAACGTTCTGCCCTTATTCCAATAAATTTCTAACGCATTTTCGAGTTGCTCGATGCGAAAAAGTTCGTCTTTCGACAAGTATTTGCTTTCGATAATCTGATACGGCGGCATCGGGTCATACACAAATCCATGCGCTTCACACTTCGTGCGCATCGGCGTTCCCTTCAAAAATTTTAGAAAACCGAGTTGCAATTCGGGAGCAAAAAGTTTGAAAACTTCCTCAAAACTGTACTTAATATCCTCCCAATAATCCAAAGCCAGACCAACGATGAGGTCGAGGTGCATTTCGATTTTGTAGGAAAGTACTTCGATTATTTTCTTTGTTTTTTCAAAATTTTGCTTCCGACTGACCTCCAAATTTGCTTTTTGATTGACGGTTTGGATACCGATTTCGAAGCGAAACAATCCCGCAGGCACATGGTCGTGGATAAATTGGACGATGTCGGGGTGCAAAATATCGGCAGTAATCTCGAACTGAAAAACGTTTTCGGGGCGATGATGTTGGAGGATAAATTTAAAAATTTCTATCGTAAAATCCCGCTTTACGTTGAACGTCCTATCCAAAAACTTGATTACTTTGCCGTGTTGCATCAAAAAGTAGAGGTTGGCTTTGATGCTTTCCATCGGCAAATATCGAACGCGATTGTCTAAACTCGCCAAACAAAATTCGCATTTGTAGGGGCAGCCGCGCGAGGTTTCGATGTACAGAACTTTGTTGCGCAAGCTCTCCACGTCGTCGTATTGGTAGGGAAAAGATTCGGCATATTGGTCGAGCGGAAAATTGACTCCCAAAGGAACGTAAAGGATTTGGTGGTTTCGTTTTTGTACCAAATTCGCAATTTTGCCCACATTTGGGTAAGATTTTATAAAATCCGTGAACGGAATTTCGCCCTCGCCAGTTATGATAAAATCTATACAATCCAACGCAATGATGTCTTCCCACTCGTAGCTTACTTCGGGTCCGCCGAGCAAAATTTTTACTTTTGGATTTATTTCTTTCATCAGTTTTGCCACTTCGAGCGTCTGCGTGATGTTCCAAATATAACAACTGAATGCAACGACATCAAAATCTTTACAAAAATCTGCTATGTCACGTTTAGGTTCTTTTATCGTAAATTCTTTCCATTCCAAACCCTCGTGTTTGGAGTTCAAATCGTACAGCAGACGAATCGCCAAGTTGATGTGAATATACTTGGCGTTGAGGGTGGTCAATAAAATTCTCATAGTCAAAAAATAAAACCAAAGATACGTTATTTAAGACAAAAAAAAAAGCACCAACACGTTTCGTGCTGATGCTCTCTTGATGTCGGGGTACCAGGATTCGAACCTGGGACCCCCTGCTCCCAAAGCAGGTACGCTACCGGACTGCGCTACACCCCGAAATTATTTTATGCTTTCTGCGGAGAGGCCGGGATTCGAACCCGGGGCACCGTTACCAGTGCGTCAGTTTAGCAAACTGGTGGTTTAAGCCACTCACCCACCCCTCCTCTACTTCTATTTTCAAAAAGCGATGCAAAGATAGCCTCTATTTTTTAATTTACAAACTTTTGCTACTATATTTTTTACTAAAAAAATAATTATGCGATATTAGCACTCACAATCAATAGTTTAGGTGAAAAAAAATATTAGCTGACGCTACCAATAGCGCACAATTACGACAGCGCAAAAGTAGAATAGAATGTTTAGGCGCAGCTCAATTTCGATGAAAAAAAGTATCTTTGCGAAGCCAAATAATTTTTTTCACCAAATAATTTTTCACCACATGACCAACAAAATTGTTACGCTCGACGAGTTTATTATCCGCCGAGAAGGGGATTCTGCTTTCGTACATACGGGCGAACTCACGGGCTTGCTGCGCGACATCGGGGTTGCCGCCAAAATCGTCAATCGAGAAGTCAATAAAGCAGGACTCGTAAATATACTCGGCACCGCCGGCACCGAAAATATCACAGGCGATAAAGTCCAAAAGCTCGACCTATTCGCCAACGAAAAGCTCATCGAATGTCTAAAAAGCAGCGGCGAATGTTGCGGCATCGCTTCTGAAGAAAACATTGACATCGTTCAGATTCCCTCTTTGATGTCCAAAAACGCAAATTATGTAGTACTTTTTGACCCTTTGGACGGCTCGTCCAACATTGATGTCAATGTGTCGGTAGGGACTATTTTTGCTATTTATCGCCGAAAAAGTGATTCTCAAAAGCCCTGCGAGTTAGAGGATTTTTTGCAAAAAGGTACTGAATTGGTAGCGGCGGGTTATGTGATGTATGGCACTTCGACGATTTTGGTCTATACGACGGGCAGTGGCGTGAACGGTTTTACACTCGACCCCTCGATTGGGGAATTTTGCCTGTCGCATCGGGACATAAAAATTCCTGCGCGTGGCGATTATTACAGCATCAATCAAGGATATTACTTGAAATTCGATGTCGAAATGCGCCGATATGTGGATTATTGCTCTGACCTCAATCTCGGTTTGCGCTATATCGGCTCGATGGTGAGCGATATTCACCGCATACTTTTTCAGGGAGGAATTTTTCTTTACCCCAACACTCGCAAGTATCCGCACGGCAAACTTCGCTTGGTGTATGAGTGCAATCCGCTGTCTTTTGTGGTCGAGCAAGCAGGTGGAAAGGCGATTACGACCCAGCTCAACAGGATTTTAGAAATCAAACCGTCCAAGCTGCATCAGAATAGTACGATAGTAATTGGGTCGCCGGATATGGTAGATGAGATGAAGTCATTTGTAGAAAAATATGCTGCCACAGCATTGATGTGAAATTGAAAATCTTCGATTTTCCGAAAGCTCCGATTGTATTCACAATCGGAGCTTTTTTTTATTAAATTTTTTTTGAAGACTATTTTTTGCTATGTCATAATATATAATTTTTTGGAAAATTATTATTTACTGTAATAAGTTGATAATGAGATAATTATATAAAAAATTACTACAAAATCGTGTTTTAAAGGATACAAAAACCATTTTGGTTCGTTCTATTTTAAGTTATTAAAATAAATAAAAAAAAATTATTTTATAAAAAAATCTAATTTTACCCTGTCCCAACAGTCGATTTAACCGTATGTTATTTTGACGTAAATTATTATTTTTCAAATAGCTCAACGAGTATGCAAAATTCAGTTTCCCCCCATAAAAACACAGTGTTATTTTGTCTGTTAATGCTTATAAATTTTCAAATAGCTGGGGCGCAAAATAAATTTACAAAAGTATTAAAAAATGAAATGTGTGACAGGGTAAAAGAAGCTACTCAACACGCTTGGAAAGGCTATAATCAGTATGCGGAGGGTTATGACGACCTGATGCCGTTGAGCAAAAAAGGTAGAAATTGGTACAAAGTTTCGATGTCTATGACTCCGATGGACGCTTATGATACATTCATTTTGATGGGGCTGAAAGAGGAGGCGGAGCAGGCGCAGGCTTCGATGATGAATAAATTTAATTTTGATTTGGACAACGATGTTCAGGTTTTTGAAGTCACCATTCGGCTACTCGGAAGTCTTTTGAGTGCCTACGAATCGGAGGGAAATAAACAATTTTTGTCCCTTGCCGAAGACTTGGGGCAGCGACTTCTTCCCGCTTTCAAAACGCCAACAGGAATGCCGTACCGCTTCGTTAATCTTCATACTGGCAACTGTCGCGACAGCATCAACAATCCAGCCGAAATCGGTACTTTGACTCTCGAATTTGGTAAATTATCCGAGTTTACGGGCGATAAAACCTATTACGAAGTCGCTAAAAAAGCGACTTTGGCGGTCTTTGAGCGTCGGAGTGCTTTGGATTTGGTAGGCGAAGCGATAGATGTTAAGACCGGAAAATGGACGAATACAAGCAGTCATATCAGTGGCTGTATTGATTCTTACTACGAATATCTGTACAAAAGTTGGTTGCTTTTTGGGGATAAAGATTTCAAAAAAGCGTTTGATATTCATCAAAAAGCGATAAAAAAATATTTGATTTGTGACACCGAAAATGGTAGTTTTGTGCGCCAAGTCAATATGAATACAGGTATCGAAATATCTTCCAACTACGGTGCTTTGGACGCTTTTTATACAGGTCTGTGCGTATTGGAAGGCGACATTTTGTTGGCAAAAAATATCCAAAAAGCCAACTTTTCCATGTGGAATACCTTCGGTATGGAGCCAGAAGAATATAATTTTAAGACGCAAAATGTGACAAATGCACAGTACCACTTGCGTCCCGAAAATTTAGAAAGCTGCTTTTATCTTTACCGAAGCACCAAAAACGAACAGTATCTTTGGGAGGGAAAAAGAATGGTTGATGACATTCTAAAAAATTGCCGTTCAGAAGTTGGTTTTGCGTCCATTAAAGACCTAAAAACGATGGAAAAAATGGACGTTATGCACAGTTTTTTATTCGCCGAAACGCTCAAATATGCTTACCTACTGTTTGCGCCAGACGCTTCGTTGGACTTGAAAAAATATGTCCTGAACACCGAAGCTCACGCTTTTTTGATAGCCAAAAAATAATTTTCTAACGGCTTTTGTGACAAAACAGGCTACAAAAAGCTTTTGACCGATGACAGGGCTTTGTCCAAGCAGTCAGCGTCTTGTCCGCCTGCCGTCGCGAATTGGGCTTGCCCGCCACCGCCGCCGTTAATTATTTTGGAAAGTTCTTTAATGAGATTTCCTGCACTCCAATTGCGCTCTTTTACAAGATTTTCACTTATTTGTACGCTCAACTGCGGCTTTCCGTTGCTGATGTTTCCGAATGCAAGTACGCAGCTTCCGACTTCTTTCTCAATGGAGTTCATCAAATTTTTGATTGATTTGAGGTCGTCTAATTCCACCTTTGCGACCAATAAATTAAAGCCCTCGAAGGTTTCTATTTTTGAAACTAAACCTATTTTCAAGCCGTTGGCAATTTGATTTTTTGCTGCCTCCAATTCTTTTTCGGTTTTACTTTTACTTTCAAAAAGGTCAGCTACTTTCTTTGCAGTGTCTTTTCTATTCTTAAAAATTTCTCTAATCGCCTCTAATTCAGCAAGTTCTGAATTCAAATAACCTTCAGCCACCGCATCGGTCAAAACTTCTACCCGACGAACTCCTGCCGTCACAGAACCTTCCGAAACGATTTTGCACAAACCGATTTCGCCCGTAGCCGCAACGTGCGTGCCGCCGCAAAGCTCAACACTGAAATTTTTATCGTAAGTAATTACGCGTACCGTTTCGCCATATTTTTCTCCGAAAAGCATAATTGCACCCGTTTTTTGAGCGTCAGCTATCGGCATATTGCGTACCTCTTCGAGCGAAATATTTTCTCTAATGCGTTGATTTACAACACTTTCTATTTGTGAAAGTTCTTCTTTTGTCACAGCGTTGAAATGCGCGAAGTCGAAACGCAAACGATTTTCGTCTATGCTCTGACCTTTTTGCAAAGCGTGTTTTCCCAACACTTGATGCAATGCCGCATGAAGCAAATGACCGACCGAGTGATTTTTTGAAATCAAACCACGGCGTTTTGCATTCACTTGCCCAACAATAGTCACGTCTTCTCCAATCCACGCAGGCAATTTGTCCACGACATGAATAATCAAATCATTTTCTTTTTTCGTATCTAACACTTCGATGCGCTCAACGATTGTTGTTCCCTCTCCTTTGGAGAGAGTTAGGGTGAGGTGTCCGCTATCGCCAACTTGTCCGCCGCTTTCTGCATAAAATGGCGTGCGGCTCAACACAATCTGATAATTTGTACCTTTTTTATCTTCGACCGTTCTGTATTTCAACGCCTTTGCGTTGCCAACTTGCAGTTGGTCGTAACCTACGAACTCAACGCGTTCCTCTCCCGACCCTTCCAAAGGAGGGGAAAACGGGACAAACCAATCGCCAACTTGTTTGGCAGCGTCTTTTTGAGAACGCTTTTTTTGCTCGTCAAGTGCTGCTTTAAAGCCAACTTCATCGACGGAAAAACCTTTTTCACGAGCGATAAGTTCTGTCAAATCTATTGGAAAACCGTAAGTGTCCAACAATTCAAAAGCATCGGTTCCTGTAATTTGTCCGTTTGTAGGCGTGATGTTTTCCAAACGTTTTAGACCATTTTCCAACGTCCGTAAAAATGATTTTTCTTCTTCCAAAATCACTTTTTGAACAAAATCTTGTTGCGCTTTCAACTCTGGAAAAACGTCCGCAAATTCGCTCGATAAAATCGGAACAAGCGTATTAAAAAACGGTTCTTTGATGTCCAAAAACGAGTAAGAATAACGCACCGCACGGCGCAAAATGCGACGAATAACATAACCTGCACCGCCCGAAGCAGGCAGCTGCCCGTCCGCAATCGTGAACGCTACGGCACGAATATGATCCGCCACAACACGCATCGCAACGTCTGTCATCGCGGTTCGCTCGTAGCTTCCTGTGTATTTTTTACCCGATTTTTTTTCAATATAAGTCAAAAGTGGCGTAAAAACGTCCGTATCGTAGGTGTATTTTTTGCCTTGCAAAACCATACACAAACGCTCAAATCCCATACCTGTATCAACGTGTTGCGCGGGCAAAACAACCAAAGAAGCGTCGGCTTTGCGCTCAAATTGCATAAAGACATTGTTCCAAATCTCGACCACTTGCGGGTCGTCTTTGTTCACCAATTCTTCTCCCGCGATGATGGCACGTTCTTCATCGCTCCTGAAATCGTAGTGAATTTCGGAACATGGACCGCACGGACCTTGCGCACCCATTTCCCAAAAATTGTCTTTTTTAGAGCCATTAATTATTTGATTGTCGGGTAAATATTTACGCCAAAAATTACGCGCTTCTTCATCGCTTGCCAAGCCGTCTTTTTCGTCTCCGCCAAAAACAGTAGCATACAAACGATCTTTTTTTAAGCCCAATTTATCGTGCAACAATTCCCAAGACCAAGCAATCGCATCTTTTTTGAAGTAGTCGCCAAACGACCAATTTCCCAACATTTCAAACATAGTATGGTGCGTTCCGTCGAAACCAACGTCTTCCAAATCGTTGTGTTTTCCGCTTACGCGAAGGCATTTTTGTGTATCGGCGATGCGCACCGCCGGCGGCGTTCCGTTGCCCAAAAAATAATCTTTGAACTGCACCATACCCGAGTTGGTGAACATCAGAGTTGGGTCATTTTTGAGAACCAGCGGCGCAGAGGGTACGATTTTATGTTGTTTGCTCTCGAAAAAATCGAGGAATGCACGGCGTATTTCGTGAGAAGTCATAAAAGTATGATGGTTGTGAGTACGATATTAGTGTAAAAAAAATCAAGTTGCAAAAGTACGTTTTTTTGTCGTGCTGTGCAAAAGGTGGTGGCGTAATTTTTGGAGAGGGGCAAATAAAAGGGTTTAGACATTTATTTTTTATAATTTGTAAAAATAAATATTTGTTTTATTTTTTAAAACAAAATGTGGTTTTTATTGAAAATTTCCCGCAATAAATTTTATTATAAAGTATATTTATAGTATTGGTTATCAAGTGTTTAGAGAAATTATTTAAAATTATCCCCAAAAAATAGCTGCCCGATCACATAGTTTTTATTAAGATATGAAAAAAAAATATTCACATCTAAAACAAAAAAAATAAAAATTTGGAGAGATTTTTGGACAAAAGTTTGGATATTCCAATAGTAATTTTCATTTTTACGGTCGGAATAGATGTAATGCCCTTAGCTTACTATGTTTGTAGTTATAAATCCTTTTAAAAAACACCCTAATCTTGGGGTGCGAGAATCGTATTTTTAGCTACCTAAACAAAACACAGCTTTATGATGAAAATATTTAAACGCAAAGAAAAATTCGTATTTAATACGCACACGCTCACTTACGAGCGCGTAGTGATGTCGCTGAAAGATAGAATTTTCAAACTATTTAGTTTCTTTTCTGCATCGTTGGTAGCAGCTGTTTTGCTGCTCACATTGGTGTACCGATTTTTTCCTTCTCCGAGAGAAGGACAACTCCTGCGCGAAATCGAGCAAATGCAATATAAGTATTCTTCGCTGAACGGTCAGATGGAGGATATGTCCAAAGTGTTGCAGAATGTTCAGGACCGTGACGCGGGAGTTCACAGAATGATGTTTGGTATGGAGCCGATAGACAAAGCGGTCTGGAATGGAGGTGTGGGCGGTCACAATAAATACAAAGACCTTTTTGATTTTAGCAACACGGGAAGTGTGATAGCTGCGTCGCTCGAAAAAGCGGAAAAATTGCAGCGTCAGTTGGTGCTGCAATCCAAGTCGCTGGATACGATTCAGATGTTGGCGAAAGAAAAAGAAAATATGTTTGCTTCTATTCCTTCCATCAAACCCATTCGAGAGGATAAACTCAACCGCTCCATGACGCTGCTTTCGGGCTTCGGAATGCGCCTTCACCCAATCCATAAGGTGACGAAAATGCACACGGGGATTGATTTTTCTTCTCCGCAAGGCACGGCGATACAGGCGACTGGCGACGGACGCGTAGTAAAAGTAGAACACGCGGGCAACGGATACGGCAACAATGTCACCATTTCGCACGGTTACGGCTACGAAACTTTGTACGGTCACATGGCGCGCATGGACGTGCAGGTGGGCGAAAAAATAAAAAAGGGACAAAAAATTGGCATCGTCGGCAGCACCGGTACTTCTACTGCGCCGCACTGTCACTACGAAGTTCGCTACAAGGGAGTTCCCGTCAATCCAGTACATTTTTGTTTGGACGGCTTGAATCCCAACGAATATCAGCAAATGACCAACGCCGCCAACTCCGTCAATCAATCGTTTGACTAAAGAATTTCTACATAGAAATCCACCTATATTTAAGCGTCATTCGTTCAGTCGAGTGACGCTTTCTTTTTTAGGAAGGTTCTGCGTCGGGAGTCAGATTTTCGCCCGACACTTCCATTCGAGCCGTCCGCACGACCATTATCTCTTGGGTAGAAAATTCCATCCACGCAAATTCATAGACATAATGGTAGATTTTTCCCTGCGAGTTGTGGTAAAAGCCGGTAATAAAATCAAAGTTAAAATTTTTTTTGACCAAATCTACACGACTAATTTTTAGTTGGAGCGAACTTTTCCCCATTAGCACCATCAGGATTCTGTGGTTGCGGTGCAGGATTTTGTCCACTTTGTGCGTATAATTTTCGCTGGCTTTGGCCAGTTTGATGTGAAAAGTATTTTTGCAGCTCACGGAGCAGAATTTTTTGTCTGACCGCCCTTTGAAAATCGTTTTACAAATAATACAGCGTCCCATAATTTTTTTTAGGTTAAAAATATTTGTATTCCCGCCATTGGAGCAGAAGTGTTTGAGGAATGTAAGTAAAAGACAAAAGTAAAAATACAAAAAATAAATCTGCTAACGGTTAATAATCAATATTAACCGTTAGCATACAGTTAAGTTGTCTATTGTGTTGATTTTCAATGAAATAAATTTGGTTGATTTTATTTTATACCTCTATATTTGTGAATTATTTTAAAACTCAATAATTAAACAGTACTTATTTTTAGTTGCGTGAGTACCGCCAATGAATAGGTTACAATATTATAAATCACAAATAATTCTATAAAAAAACTTATGAAAAATAATTCCGACATCACACTCGTCAGCCTCGTCAATCTGGACGGCAACGCGCTGATGAAAATAAAATGTGCTGCCAGCAGTGTGGCACAGCGACGGTTGGCAAAATATCCGCTCGCCAAATTTCAGACCTGCGAAAAAATTTGGCTGATGCGATATTCGATTTCTCATTTGCGACTGCTTCGAGAGTGGAGTGGGGCAGTGCTGCGGGTGCAAGATATTCAGGCAGTCCAAAACGATAGACAACCGCAAGGCGAAGCTAAAAAGTCAAAAATGAATTGACTTTTTTTGGGGACTTGGGTAGATTGTGTGGGGTTTTATAACTTTTTAGCTTCGAGTGTTATCGGCTGAAAGAGTGGCGGAGCAGTTGGTTTTTTCTATCTATCATCGTTCATTTTTAGGTGGTGGCTTTTGTTGGGTAGAAGTGGAATTTTTATTTATTTGATGTACTTTTCAAACGGCTTTACAAATTTCGTTATCATATCGTTAGCACGTTTTTTAGCCTGTGTTACGAAGTGTTTGAGATAGGCTTTTGCCCAATTCTCCATGCTACCTTTGAACGTTTGGTCCAAATCACAAACATGGAACTGCAACTGCATAGCGGCTGCCCAATTGATATAAAGTGTTTCTGGGGTAGCCTTGAATAAATTTGTAAAATGAGCATCTCTACAAATGAGTTTATTATTTTCCAACTCCCAATCAATCTCAAAATAATTGATAGTAAAATTGTTAAATTCCTCATTATCAATCATTTTAGCACAAACTTGTGCCAATTTATAAGCCGAAATAATATTTGGCGGCTGTGCAGATTTTGAAAGATTACGAGTTTTAATATCTATGATTTCATAAAAATTGTCTTTCACAACCAAGATGTCTGCGGTGTCATTTTGCTTTTCATCGAATGGGTTTTCAATACTCCATTTGTCAGTCGCATTTTTACCACGGCTCAATAAAAATAGTACAGTCGGCGAATTAAAAAGAGCTTGCCTTGCCTCAAAACCTATCGTTTTAGCATTTTTACTGTACAAATCATTCAAATATTCGTATTGTCTGAATGTGTTTTTAGGTAATTGCTTTTTGATTTCGTTGTAAACGTGTTTGTCAAAAGGCTCGCCAGCAGCGTGTCCTGACAATGTTCATGAGAGTGGTTTCGGAACAGAACTTCCTTTTACTTTTTTGATTAATTCTGAATAGTTTACGTTCATTATCCGATTTCAAAAAGTTGGTTAAATGAATGGTTGATTAGGTCTAAATCAGTCTGTTTTTTTGTTTCCAAATACTGTTGAGTCAGTGCTGTAATATTGTTGTGCAACAAAACTTCGTCTGAATTACTCCAGTCTATCAATCGAAACGGAATACTTGCGATAGGTTTTTCAGAAAATTCAACAATATTTCCTTTCACGATTCCATTACATTTTAGCCAATCAAAAATAACTTGATTGTTCAAATATGCTAAAATATACTCAATACTTTCTTTGGTATTACTTTTTTTGAAAATTGCGGTAACATCTTGTGTCGGAAAAATACCTGCATCAACCAATGCAAAACGAAAATAATTTTTTTTTGAAATTCGATCTTTACAAGGCACAAAAATTCGTTGTTGATTTTTTTTAAAAAGATTAAAATTTCGTAAAAATACCCATTCCCAATAATTAATTTTTCTATTGTATTGGTATCTTTTGCCTAAATTTTCTTTGTATTTTTGGAAATGCTCGTGAAAATTTGGGTAGTTTTTAGCAAATTCACTTTCTGATAATCCCTCATCTACAAAAATATATTTCGTTATATTTGAAGCAAAAAATGGCTTTAAATCTTTGGCTTTTACCACATTCAGCGTTGCATTTTTTTCTTGCTCGTTTAATGTATGTTCATTTACTTGAAATGCCTTATCCAAGCCACTCACTAAACCATTACCAATATCACAAATATCTCCAATCGTATGAAATTCTAATTTTTTATCATTAAAAAGGTTTAAAAGTGGATTTTGGTCTTTTTTTATGCAATTATTTTCTAAAATTTTTAGTTCTTCTCGTACTTCGTCAGACTGCAAAAGCCACCTTTCGTTTGCTTTAAATTGCGAAACTTGCAAATATTCGGCATCTTTTAACTGTTCTTCAAATTTGAGTTTTTGTAGCGTTTCAAAAGTCAATTTTTGATTGGCATAGAATTTAGCAACTTTGATTTTGTCGCTCGTTTTTCTGCTTTTTATAAACTTAAAAATCGCAACCGAAACGGTTACTTTGTCAAATATTGGCGTTTCGTTGAAATGATAGATTTCTTCAAAATAACCATTAGCAACCATATAATTTCGTAACGAAATTGAATGTGTTGTATTCATCCAATACTCGGGGCAAATAAAAATAAGTTGCCCATTTTCATTCAGCAATTCAATAGATTTGAGAATAAAAATATACAAATAATCGCAAAGTGAATTAAAATATTTGTTCCAAATTGGATTAGTCGATAGTTCTTGTTTTAGGTCATTTTCCAAGTTTTTCCAACGGATATAAGGCGGATTTCCTATAATTAGGTCAAACTTTTCGTCAATTTTTGCAGAAACAAAACTTTCATATTTCACACATGAAAATTCTTGTGCCAAATTTTCGTCAATTTCGTAGGCGGACAAATTATTAAATCCTTTTTGTTGAAGTAACTCCAAAAAAATACCTCCTCCACAGGACGGTTCTAAAATCGTTGAATTTTTAGAAATATCCGCCAATTCAATCATAAAATTTACTACTACTTTTGGTGTAAAGTATTGCCCGAATTTATTTTTGGTACTTTGCTTTATGGCTACTTCCATTTAAAAATTATCTTTTGCAAATTTATTTTATTGAATAATGGATATGGAACGCGTCCAAAATAAACTACTTATTTTTTCTTCACTCTTTACCAAATTTTTAGTTTTTTACCCTCCCAAATTCCACTCCAACATCCACCCCAAAAATCCTCTCCGCTCTCGTAGGCTCTCCACTGCAAATATAACAACATTTTCAGTAGGTTTATTTTTTGGGCAAAAGAAAAAACCCCGCCGAACTTTCATTCGGCGAGGTTTTACTCTGGTTCATTAATCCCTTAACATTTGACAATTTTCTTTATTATTCTATGATAATCATTTTTTTGGTCGCCGTCGCCGTCGAAGTTTCCAACTGATAGTACAAGATATTTCCGCCTATCGGCGCTATCTCGTTGCGGTTGATACCAACTTGGTTGAAGCCTTTCGCAAACGTATTTTCTATTACTTTCAGCACTCTGCCCGACACGTCGAAGATGGTCAATTTGGCACTCGCACTTTCGGGCAAGTTGAAGCCAATCATCGTAGTCGCTCTGAACGGATTGGGTTGGTTTTGATACAACTCAAACCCGCCATTCGCCGCCGCATTGTTGTTTCCTCTGAATTGTAGGGACAAATCTTGCAAATCGCCCGCCGTCGTGTAGGCTTCAGCAGCCGTCAGTCGAGAGTTGAGTTGGACAAAATTGCTCAATATACCGCTCGCTTTGGCTTTGAAAACCACCGTAAATACGTTTTCGGTAGCTGTTTTGCCGTCGAAACTTGCAGTTAATATGCCTTCGTTGAGCATGGTAAGACCAAAATTGTCTGTTTTTGCATTTTCGGAACGAATATCTACAAAGGCTAACTTGCTGTTGTCAAAATTCATCGTAAATTGATAGCCTTGCAAAGTAGCAAACTCGGCAGTCGTCACATTCATCGTCACCAATTCGCCAGCTTTAAAATTCACATCGTCGGAGAGGAATGTCGTAGTGGCGTTGCTGCGCGACTCGGTAGAGCCAAGCAAATTGTTCGCTACTGCACTTCCATTGACATCACCGATTTTGACCGCCACGAAATCCGCTTGCTTGCTGCCAGAGATACTCGTGAACGATTTTACTTCTGGAAACGCATTTTCAAACGGATTGAGCGGATTCGGGAACTGGTACGCTGCATCTACGAACCTCCAAGAACTGTTGTTGGTAAAGTTATCGGTGATGCGAAGTATCAGTTTTCGCAGCTCTACCATGTCGAAAGTCGTCACTGTGCCGCTTCTATTGATGTCCGCCGCAATGATTTTGTACGGCGACTCGAGGGGCGTAATGCCCAAGATGTGTCTGCTCATCAACACCAAGTCAAAAGTAGAAACTCCGTTGAGCGGGTTCATGTCTTTTTCGGGTGTGACGGTAACATTGACTCCATTCGGAATATTGTAGCCGAAGAAACCCGGCGTAGCGTTTTGGAAAAGCGGGTTCGACGCACCTGTTATGTAAGGAAACGCGTTGGAAGAATACGTTGCTTTCACAGTCGTTTGTTCTACTTCGTGCGCCGTTTCGTCTTTCACCAAGCCAGCGATGTTGGCGGAGCCACTGCCCGGACAAGGTGCGCCCATGTTATTTTGGACGATAATGTATGTTTCGCAGTAATCCCAGTTGCCGTTTGAGTCACGCACCCAAAGTGCGAGAATGTTGGTGCCGAGATTGTCGCAAGTAAATATCAAAGTATCCGAAGCCGACGCAGGAGGTGCAAGCGTGCCCGGCGTGACGGTGTTGTGTGTAAGTTTTCTTTCAGCAATCGCACCGCAGTTGTCATAACTTCCGCCGTCGAAAGCGGTAGCGTTGATGGGTACCATGCCCGTAGCAGGCATCAAGTCAATCGTAAGACCGTTGATGCAAATTGGCGTTGGTTTTTTGCAATCTTTTATCTGGACTTTGTAGCTACAAGTCCGCACGTTGCCGCAGCCGTCTTCTGCCGACCAAGTGATTCGGTTGGTGCCGAAAGGCAAAGCCTGTGAAAGAGAGTTACCGTTGCCCGTAAAGTCAGTCGTTCCGTTGTCGCCAGCGTCTGCTTTCCACGAATATTTAATTCTGTTGTTCGGTGTGCAATCATCGGTAGCAGTAACTGAAAGCGTGATAGAAGATGAAGCGCAAGTATTTGGGTACTGACAAATAGCAGTATCGCGGCAAGAAGTCGTGAAGTTTGGCGCAATCGTGTTCAGCACTTTGATGACCTGTGTGTAAGTATAAAATCCGGTGCTGCCCGTCACATTGGGGTCGTATTGGCACCAGTCAATGACTGTCCACTTGCGCAATATTTTTTTGCAAGCAGGCAACTGTATCGGTAGTTCCAAATCTTCGTAAGCCGTCGCTACCAAGTCGCAACTTGTTTCTGTAAAAATCGGACGCTGTGAGCCGACTGCCAAGCTGTCGGGGTCAGTAGCCGCACCGCAAGTAGAAACGGTAATATCTGTAGGCCACTGAATAGCAGTAGTCCCGTTGAAAGGGCGCAAATTGACGACCGAAATAGTCTGCGTGCATACAGCCGACCTGCCGCCTCTGTCCGTGACACTGAATGTTCGGACTATCGAGCCTACGCCGCAGCTATTGATAGTAGATGAAAAACTGGCTGCAATAGTAAGCGGAGCGCAGTTGTCAGTAGCGAATCCGTCTTTTCCGATATTAACGGGCGTGTTCGTTCCGTCGCCAGCGATATTTACCAAAATATTCTGGCGACTTGCTTGTGTAGAAACAACTTTACCAAAATTTTGTGCCAAATAAGCATTGGTGAGCGAAGCAGAAGCCAATTCGTAAGTACCACACTCAACCGTCACACTCGGCGGGCAAGTGATGGACGGAGCCAATTTATCTTCGGTCAATACTTGTACCATACAAGAGTTGGTGTTGCCGGCTGCGTCTTTGATGCGAAGCTCTACCATAACCGTGTCTTTTATGTCGCAGCAAGTGAGCGTCACAAAATCTGCGAATACTTGGTTGGCGGCAGGTACGCAAGGACTTGGCAAGCGGCGCACTTTGTACTCCACTACACCACAATTATCGTGACTGCCTTCGTTGAAACTCAAAGCGTCAATAGTCGCTGACCCGTCCGTACCCAAAGAAACTTTCGTCACTTGGCGACATACCGGAATCGGAGCTACCTTATCAATGATTTTGACCGCATATTTACAAACTGTTTTCAGTCCGTTGCAACCGTTTTCGAAAGTCCACGTGATAGTATCTACTGTTCCCACTGGAAGGCGTTTTAGGATTACGTCTTCCGTAGGCGTGATGTTGCTTTTTACATTCAAATTAGCTGCATCGTGACCGAAAATTTCGGCTACTTGCGACGTAACCGATACATTGAACGGCGAATTGCAGTTTGTGACAGCCGTAGGGCGTGGCAATGTCGGATTTCCCCAGCAGTTGTTGTAGTCTGCCTCCCAAGTCACGTCGGACGGTGGGCAAAACGTAATCGTCGGCGGATTGTTATCCGATATTTTTATTATTTGAATGTCTGTATAAACCTGACCTGTGCACCAGTCGGCTATCGTCCAAGTGCGGAGGATTTTGTAGCTGGAAGGTGCGCAAACTGGAATAATCTGGTCGCTGAAAGCGGAATTTATTTCGCAAAAACCCAACGCATTTGGGTACAAACTGCCGCCGTTGATGGTCGGAACTCCTGCTCCTCCAACGCCATCTGGACGTGGGTGGCGATAGCCGTCGGTACTCGGTACGGTTGGGAAGTTTGATTCGCAAGCCAAAACGATGTCTAACGGAAAGCCGTTGGTTGCGCTCTCTACGCCACTGAACGTGTCGCGGCTGAACCAAATCGTCTGTGTGCAAGAAGATACGTTTCCGTAAGCGTCCGTGAAGCTCCAAGTGCGGACTACTTTGTAGCTGTAGCCGCCGAAGTTGCAATCGAGATCAGTTCTGACATCGACTTTGCTCGCCGTGACGGTGCTGCAGTCGTCTGCTATCGGGTTGGCGGACGTAGGAAGGCTGGCAAGTGACTTGCTGCAGCTCAACGTTACGTCGCTACAATTCGTGACTACTGGAGCTAATTTGTCTTCTACTTTTGCATTACTCCAGCAGGAGTTGCCGCTCGCCAAGTGCTTGGTAGTGACGCGCAAAGTGTGTCCAATTTGCGCACTGGTGATGACTGCACTCACAGACCCGTCTGGGTTAGTTACTGTCGGAAGTAAGGTGTTGGTGTTCAAATCCAACGCTGTCACCGACATTGCGCCTGTGCAATAAGGCTGCTGGAGAAACATATCTGGCGTAAGAGTGTCGCGGCATCCGCCTGCCAAATACTGCATCGAAATCTGTACGTTTCCGTTGCAAACTAACGTGCATTGTGCCTTCGTAGAGGCTGGACTCAACAACAGCATGACCAATGGAATGACCAAAAGTACGAACTGTCGGAGTAAGTTTTGTGAAAAAATCGTTGTTCTCGTTGTCATGAGATAATTAATTAAGATTAATAAATGAGTATATAGATAAAATTTAACAAAGTCTTTTTTGATGAATGGTTCTAAAATATTACTTCTTCGCCACTCTATAATCAACTGGTAATCAGTATTTTATGTAAATAATTTTTAAATTTTTAGGCAAAGCTCCGCCTATCAATTTTGTCGCACAAGTCGAAAAATTAGGTGTAGGTATGAAGACCTTTTGAACACGAAGTCAAAAAGCTATTCAAAGCGATGCTGATAAAAAGGTGTCACAGATGCTGCGAACTGCGCAACAAATTGACGGCATTGCGAAGCGGAAAAACATTCCACGCAAGGCATAAAAAGCTAAAAAAAACGGTCGAGCGGCGGCGGCAAGTCAGTCCCAAGCAAAAGGAATGAACAGCGACGGCGCATCTGAACTCACAAGAGTTGCAAAAATAAAAGTACGGAACAGGTAATCAAAAAAACGCCGACTTTGGGAGTCGTAAGTTTCTTCATTACAGTAGATAGAATATCTATTACAGGTATGAATGTGTAATTTTCAGGAAGTACAAGGTTCAGGAATCGGTAATTGTCGTGTAATACAGGTTTTCGGTTTTCTCTTCGTAACGTTAAATTCGTATGTTCGGATATATAATGCTTACTCTTTTAGTAAAACAATTATCGTGCCAAACACATTACAAAAAAATATAATTTAAAATAAAAATAATTTATTATTATATGTAATTTATTGATTTTCAATTATTTAGACATAATAATAAATAAAAATATTTTTATCCAAGTCATTTACACCGCTTTTATAATATCGAATTGGGTCAATTAGGGTATGATTTTGCATAAAATTTTGGCAAGATTGAGAAGGCTAATTTTAAGAACACACTAATAATAACTATTTTTGTGGTTTTAAATCTAAATTATATGTCAACAAAGTTTTTCACTAACAGCGAAGCAAATACCTTACTCAAAAAATTTGAAGGGGTTTTTACGTACAATTCCAACATACAACACTTTGACGCTTTGGTGGGCTATTTTAGAGCGTCGGGCTATTTTAGAATCAGACCTTTTTTGGGTAAAGTTCCGCATATCAGAATTTTGGTGGGCATCAATATTGATAAGATATTGGCGGATGCTCAAAAAAATGGACTTGTTTTTTTTAAAAATTCTGAAGCTACAAAAGACGATTTTATCAAGCAAATTCGAGAAGATATTGAAAAAGCAAACTATGATAAAGATACCGAAAAAGGAATTCTTCAATTTATTCACGACATAATTGAAAAGAAAATCCAAATCAAAGCGCACCCCGAAAAAAAGATTCATGCCAAAGTTTATATCCTACGACCAGAACCTTTTAACGAACATACGCCTGCAACAGCAATAACAGGCTCATCAAACCTAACTGCGAGCGGGCTTGGGGTTACTAACCAGTACGAGTTTAATGTCCAATTAAGTGACTATGAAGACGTAAAATTTGCGACTTCGGAGTTTGAAAAATTATGGGCAGAGTCGGTGGATATTCTGCCAGTAGATATTCAAAACGTCCAAAAAGAAACTTATCTCAACGAAGCAATAACACCGTTTGAACTTTATATAAAATTACTCACGGAATATTTTGGGAATAATGTTGATTACGACCCTGACTCAATGGGTGACTTACCCCAAAATTTTAAAAAACTTTCGTACCAAATTGATGCCGTAAATCAAGGCTTTAGTATGCTGCTGGAATACAACGGTTTCATTTTGGCTGACGTAGTGGGTTTGGGTAAAACGGTAATTGCTACTATGGTGGCTAACAAATTTTTGGCGCAAAACGGTAGAGCAAATACCAAAATATTAGTTGTTTATCCGCCAGCAGTGGAGAAAAACTGGAAAAATACATTTAAGGATTTTGAATTAGACAAATACACTAAATTTATTTCAAACGGAAGCCTTGAAAAAATATTAGAGGGACATCAAGACTACTGGAATAAAGAAGAGTATGATTTGATAATCGTGGACGAAGCACACAAGTTTAGAAATCATACTACTGGTGTATTTCAGAAATTGCAATTAATCTGCAAAAGCCCACGAGCAAACAAGGGATTGATTGACGGCACGCAGAAAAAAGTGATTTTAGTTTCGGCAACTCCCCTAAATAACAAACCTGACGACATTTTTTACCAGATACAAATGTTCCAAGATGCAAGGCAATCAAAGCTTCCAATTACAAACCTAACTTCATTCTTTGCTCCATTAATGGAGGAATACAAAACACTCAAGCGTTTTGAAAAGTTAGATGTGGAAAAATTAAGAACCATTTACGGAAAAATCCGCAAGTCCATAATTGAACCAATTACTGTTCGTAGGACTCGAACCGACCTTGAAGCAAATATTGAATATAAAATTGATTTGGACCAACAAGGTATTCTGTTTCCAAAAGTAGAGCCGCCCAAAAAAGTAGAGTACGTGATGGATGAAAAACTGAATCTACTGTTTTGCAAAACAGTAGAATATTTAACGAAAACAGATGAAGATAAAAACCCCACACATATTGCTTATGCTCGTTATCAAGCCATCGCAGGCTTAAGGAAAGATATTCAAGCCAATTATTACGAAAATGCAGAAATAGTTTCCAAATCATTGGCATTTATAATGAAGACCCAGTTGGTAAAAAGGTTGGAAAGTAGTTTTTATGCGTTTAAAAAATCATTAACTAATTTTAAAACTGCGACCGACAGAATGATTAAAATGTTCGAGAACGATAAAATATTTATCGCCCCCGACATGAACGTGAACAAGTGGCTTGATGAAGGAAAATCCTATGAGGAAATTGAAACTAAAATTGAAGAATTAGCTTCGGACAATCCCAAAAATCAGGTTTTTGAAGCATCTGACTTTGAAGACGGTTTTCTTGAAAGTTTAAAAAAGGATTCTAAACTTTTAGAAGAATTGGTAAACGGCTGGAATGATGACGATGATGACCCAAAACTGAAAGTATTTTTGAGCGAATTGACCAATCAATTCCTCAACGAAAAAACCAATTTAGACGGCAAATTGGTTATCTTTTCAGAATCAAAAGACACGGTTGATTATTTGGCAAAAGCTTTGAAAGATACAGGAAGAAAAGACGTTTTGGCTATTTCGGCTGAAAATAGAAAACAAATGTACGATACTATCGTATCCAATTTTGACGCAAACTGTACTCCCGACAAACAAACCGATAACTACAATATTATCATTACCACAGAGGTATTGGCGGAAGGGGTAAATTTGCACCGCTCCAACGTAGTTGTTCATTATGACACACCTTGGAACTCCACCAAACTGATGCAAAGGATTGGGCGTGTCAATCGTATCGGTACAAAAGCCAGTGCTATTTACAATTATGTTTTCTATCCCTCGGCGCAAGGCGATTCGCAAATAAAACTAAACAAAACGGCATTTATGAAGATTCAGGCATTTCATACCGCTTTTGGTGAAGACAATCAGGTTTTTTCTACCGAAGAAATTTTAGATGAAACAAAATTAGTTAGCGTAAATAATAAGGAACACGAAGACGAAAGATTAAAGTTTCTTTTCTTTCTGCGCCGTTTCAAAAAAGACAATCGCTCGTGGTTCGACCAGATTAAAAAAATGCCTTTAAAATCAAGAGCAGGCAGAAGTGCAGCCGAAATTAAAAAACCCGAGTTGCAAAATGGAACTGCAGCATTTTTAAAAACGGACAAAAAATTTGAATTTTATTGGATAGATGCCAATAATCAGCCCAATGAAATAACGCCTATCGAAGCGTTCAAAATATTTGAAGCCGACGAAAAAGAAAAGGGTATTCCATTGATAGAAAATCACCACGAACAAGTAAATAAAGCGTTGGAACATTTTGAAACATCAGAGCATAAAATTGCGCTATCGCAAACCGACCCCGAAGCCTTGGGCGGTGTGGCGCAAAGGGCAAAAAAATTTTTATCCGACTTGGTAAAATATCCGCAGGTAACTGAAAAACAAAAAGAGAATATTCAGAAAATTGTGTATCTTATCGACATTGGTAAATACGCCAGTTTACCGACTGAAATTGACCGTTTGCAAAAGAAAAAAGCAGACCTGAATACTTCCTTGACCGAAATAAATAAAATTTCAGCTAAATACAATACTGATGCGACCGATGCTCAAAAAGGGCAAAAAACCAAAGTAGAGAAACCAGTTTTAATCATTTCAGAATCTTTCCAATAAAGCAACTGCTATGGCAAATAATCAAATACTAAATAGAAATTAATTTATGACTTACGACCAAATAAATGACCTATTCAAGCGACGCTACAGCCAGAGCGATTGGAAACGATTTTTGGGCGAATCATTCGCAAATGCTCGCTTGCTTGCCACGCCTCAAATATTGACGGGTATTGACAGCCATGTAGCTTCACAAGTGCAAAAGTTGGGCTACATCTCCCTCAACGAAAACGGTATAGACCGCCAAATAGCCGTGTATGAGGTCACATTGGCTCAAGGTATTGTGCTGGAGCGAAATCGTGTGGGGCTGCGCAATTTGCTTCGCAAATACTGGAAAGATATTGATGCTGCCTTCATCACCTATCACAAACCAGAAAGCCCCAAATGGCGGTTTACTTATGTGTCTGAACTAACGGGCTACAACGCCGCCGGCGAATTTATAAAAATAAGAACCGAACCCAAACGCTTCACCTACGTGTTGGGCGAAGGAGAAAGGACGCGTACCGCCGCCGAGCGGTTTGCCGCCATCGCCAACAAAGGCAGCAAAACTACATTGGACGATGTGAAAGAAGCCTTCTCGGTAGAGAAACTTTCTAAAGCATTTTTTGACGACTACAAAAAACAATACGTTATTTTTCGTGACTTTATGGTGTCAAAACCAAATATTCGCCAAACCATATTCAACGGTGATGAAAAAGGAATTCGAGATTTTAGCAAAAAGCTATTGGGGAGGATTGTCTTTCTTTATTTCATTCAGAAAAAAGGTTGGTTGGGCGTGCCTGAAAGCGGCGATTGGGGGAAAGGTGATTTTAACTTTCTTACCAATCAATTCAATCAATCAAAAAATCCTGATTTATTTTATCAAGAATTTTTATCGCCTTTGTTCTTCCAAACGCTCAACCAAAAACGAGAGCATGACGTTGCTTCATTTTTAGACCACAGTGCCGAAAATTGGCGTATTCCATATCTAAACGGCGGCTTGTTTGAAGAAGAAGACCCCAAACACCGCAGCTTGATTTTTGATGCCAATTTATTTAAGAATCTGTTTGACTTTTTTAATCAACACAACTTTACCATCTATGAAGACGACCCCAACGACCATACCGTAGCGGTTGACCCCGAAATGTTGGGGCATATTTTTGAAAATCTACTCGAAGACAACAAGGACAAAGCTTACTACACACCGAAAGAGATTGTGCATTATATGTGTCAAGAAAGTATCATTGAGTATCTCATCACTTGGTTCGGAAATAAAGGCTACGAAATAGTCGGACACGCAAGTTTTGGAAAAGAGTATAGTCCTGAATTGTTTCCAGCAAACGAAGGTAGAAAGGGACAAATGATATTAGAAGTAGATAGCAAAAGCGCGGGCAAAAAAATTGACCGCACATTGATTGAAAAACTTCTGAAAAAGAAATTAGACGAGGAGGACATAAAACTTATCAAAAAATATTCAGCCGAATTTCATACAGCTTTGGACCGTGTGAAAATTTGCGACCCCGCTATTGGTTCGGGGGCTTTTCCGATGGGGCTGCTGCACGAAATATTTACCGCCAAGCAAACGCTCCATATATTTGAGCACGGCAATACCAAAACCTTTGACGCATCGGCAGTAAAACTTAATATTATCCAGAACAGTATCTACGGAGTGGATATAGAACGCGGCGCGGTGGATATAGCGCGATTGCGTTTTTGGCTGAGCCTTATCGTGGACGAAGAAAAGCCCAAAGCACTTCCCAACCTCGACTACAAAATTGTGGTAGGCAATAGTTTGGTGAGCAAATTAGGCGACGACATAATAGATATTGATTGGACGCTGAACGAAACAGCACACGGGCTATTTGGTGCTGACTTAGCAAAGCAAAAAAGCGACTTGCTGCAAAAAATAAGCATCAAACAAAAAGAGTTTTTTAGTCCCGAAAGCAACAAAAAAACATTAGCCGCCGATATACGCGACCTCAAAATTGAAATCCTCATCACCCAGCTGCAGCTGATGGTAAAAACTCAAGGTATAGAAACCCAACCAACCGCCGCAGGCAAAGCAATAGCTAAACAAACAGAACAATATTTGAAAACCGTCGGCTGGAAAAACTCTATCAAAGACTTACAAAAAATCAAAAATTCTTCCTCTTTGGAGGGCGGTAGATTACATTTTTTTGATTGGAAATTGGATTTTCCGGAAGTGATGAACGAGTATTTATTTGACACAGATAGCAACACAATCAACAGTGCGAATGCACAAATCATAGCTCTGAACAAACAAATTGATGCCGTCAATTTGCATTTGTTCAGCCACAACGCAGATGTACATTTGATACATCTACAAGCCAATATAGCCCAAAGCCAAATCACAATTATTCAAAATCAATTACAAAAAGTAGAGAAAGGCATACACGAAATTTATGGCACATTGGTAAATGTAGATAGCAGTATTGTGCAAGAGCCTGACTTGAGTTTTGGCTACAAAGTAACTGCTATAAACAAAGGCATCGAGGAAATAAATACCCAAATAGAAACCATCAACCCAATTATCAGAAAGCAAAATCCAGCTATAGGATTTGATATTATAATCGCTAACCCGCCGTATATTGACTCCGAGGCGATGATAAATACAGGAAACGAAGATTTAAGAATTTTTCTTTCAAATAAACTTTCTTTTTGTAAAGGTAACTGGGACATATATATAGCCTTTTTTGAATTTAGTTTTAGTTTACTAAATGCAAACGGAGGATTAGCCTTTATTACTCCCGATAAGTGGATTTCAAAACCTTTTGGAGATGAAATAAGAAAAGGTTTAAAAGATAACTTTGTTTCTATTGCTGAGGCAGGTCGAAAAGTATTTGAAAATGCGAAAGTGGACTCAATTATTACTTTTATTTCAAAATGTTCCAAAGCAAATATTAAAATTGATAAGTTCGTTGATGGTAAAGCTATCAATTTTTCATCGGTGGATAAACTATCTTTAATTGAGCCGTATGCTTTCGACTGGTTATTCTCTGATTTTGTTAGTAAAATTAATGAGATTGATAAATTCCCAAATAGATTATCAGACTATGCAATTTGTGAAAATGCTTGCGCAACTTCTGATGCCTATAAAATTAAAAATTATTTACTAAACACTTCATTTGACTCGGAGAAACATCTTAAAATAATTAATACTGGAACTATTGGACGTTATGTTTCAAAATGGGGCAAACGCGAAATGACTTACTTGAAAGATAAATATCTTCAACCAGTTGTCAATAAAGAGGAATTTCAAGAGGACTTTTCAAATTCATATGGTATAAAATCAATTTTACCAAAACTTATCATTAAGGGGCTGACTTTACTTGACGGTTGTATTGATTTCGACGGTAATATAATTCCGGGAAAATCTACTTTGGTAATAACAAAACCTCAAGGCAAGGAGAATGAGTTATTGTTTCCATTGGCTCTCGTTAACAGTAAAATATCATTGTTCTACATCAAAGAAAAATATCGTGGCTCAAGTTATAATCAAGGTATCAATTTTAATCCTGATATGATAAATAACTTACCCGTACCTTTGATAGGTAAATCAACAATGCAATTAGTCATAATGACCATTAAAGAAATAATCAAGAGATGTGAAGATGGACGTGACACAATTTTATTGGAACAAGAATTAAATCATATATTTTACAAGCTCTACGAACTTACCTATGGCGAAGTAAAAGTGATAGACCCTGCGTTTGGGTTGAGCGAAGAAGAATATGAAGCCATAGAGTTGGAGTAAAAA
>JAYWGG010000123.1:0-2449 GCA_043778415.1 Saprospiraceae bacterium | reverse complement strand
TTAATTTTTTCCAATAAATTCAATCAATAACAAGGCATTTTTGAGGCGCAACGCAGAGCGTTGTAACGAAAAAATAACGCAGTGATTGGTTGTAATTTAGCAGAAAAAATGAGTAGTTTATTTTAGATACATTCCTAATCTATTCAAAATAATATCTTTTTTTTTTACTTTTGCAAATCATTATTTACTTTTGAGTGTGGCGGAGTGTGCAAAAAACTCGATTACGCTCCTAAAATAGCTTTTTTCGATGGCAACTAAAAAAAATATTCCGGCTTCTGCTCCCAAGCGCAACGCTACAAGCGATAATGTTGCGTCCAAAAATACAGCTAAAATCTCTACTCCGACTCCGCCGCCGGTGCTTAGTAACATTGTTTTTGAGAAACAATTTTGGAAAAATAATTGGCTGCCTGCCGCTATTTTATTTGGTTTAGCCGTCGCTTTGTACGCTTATTCGATTGGGTTTGAGTACGTTTTGGACGACCAAATCGTGGTTCAGAACAACCAATTTGTCAAAAAAGGTTTTGGCGGCATCGGCGATATTTTATTTACCGATAGTTTTCAGGGCTACTTTGGAGAAAAAAAAGACTTGGTCGTTGGCGCGCGTTACCGCCCGCTTTCTATCATTATGTTCGCCGTCGAAACGCAGATTTTCGGCTTGAGTCCGTGGGTGGGGCATTTTATGAATATTCTTTTGTACGGGCTTACGGCGTTGTTGCTCTTTCGAGTGTTGAGTCTGATATTTCCGAAATCCGGCGAAAAAATGTGGTTTATGGGCGTTGCTTTTGTGGCTTCGCTGCTGTTCGTGGCGCACCCCGTCCACAGCGAAGTAGTAGCAAATATCAAAGGTCGTGACGAAATTTTGACCTTGCTTGGCGCGCTGCTTACGCTTTATTATACGCTGCGCTATGTGGCGCAAGGTAGCCTCAAATGGCTCGTTGCGTCGGGCGTGACGTTCTTTTTAGCCTTGCTGGCGAAAGAAAACGCGCTTACTTTTTTGGCGGTCGTGCCGCTCACACTTTATGTGTTTACGAACAGCGGAGGGCGTAAAATTGTGCGTTCGACGCTGCCTTTGCTCGTTGCTACGGTCTTGTATTTGTTGCTTCGACGCAGCGTAATCGGCTATTTTTTGAGCAACGGAAAAGAAATTACGGATATTATGAACAATCCGTTTTATGGGCTGACTTTTGAACAAAAATTTGCGACTATCTTTTTCACGCTCGGCGATTACTTGCGGCTGCTCGTTTTTCCGCACCCGCTCACCCACGATTATTACGCCTACCACGTCCCAATTATGTACTGGAAAGATTGGGCGGCTTCGCTTTCGCTCGTTATTTACTTGCTGCTCGGCGCGTTTGCACTCTGGGGATTGCGACGCAAAAACGTTTTTGCCTACGGCATTTTGTTCTATCTCGCCACGCTTTCTATCGTTTCTAATATTCCTTTTACGGTCGGAACTTTTATGAATGAACGATTTATTTACGTTTCGTCTATCGGTTTTTGCATTATTTTGGCGTACTTTTTTTGCGACCTTCTACCGAAACTCATGGGCAGCCAACAGCGAGTCAATCCCGCCAGCGTGGTGCTACTATCTGTATTTTTGTTGGGTTTCAGCTATAAGACGTGGGTTCGGGTGCCTGCATGGAAAGACACCGTTTCTCTCAATTCGTCGGCAATCCAAGTGTCAAAAAACAGTGCGCGCGCCAATCTTTTTATGGCGACTGCCTTGTTTGACAATGACTACAAAAAAGCGATTGACCCTGCTTTGCAGAAAGAAGCTATACAAAAAGCGCGGGATTATGTGAAGCGGTCTATCGAAATATTGCCCAATTATGGTTCTGCGCTCCACATGTACAGCGGGATTTTGGCGGAGGAGTACAAATTGGACAACGACTCGGAAAAGCTGCTTCAAGGCTTCGAAATGCTCCTCTCCAAGCGTCCTCTGCTGACGGTCACGGACAAAAAAACCAACGGTGTTTTTATTGACCAATACCTCGAGTACATGAACGGAAAGCCTGAAACTGCGATTCGTTTGCTCGCTTTTTATGACAAAATCGGTAAAATGCTTTTAGCAAAAAAGGACTACACCAACGCACTTCGCTACCTCAATTATGGGTTAAAAATGTCGCCAGCGATGCCCAACTTGAACCAAACTGCCGCCGCCGTTTATACCGCTATGGGGAATCCGAGCAAGGCGCAAGAATGTATGAGCCGCATTGGAGCGGTTAAGTAAAAGGCTGAATGTATAGTTGCAAATAATTCTGTGAAGGACTCAAAATTAAAAACTCAAAACTCAAAACTTTTATGTTTTCCGTCGGGGTATTGCCGAAGTGGGGGTATTTGAAATACTTCTGCCCAAATTTAGCACAAATTTTTAATAGAATTATTACTGTTCAATAACTTCCGTCCGCCCCCATTTTGGCAATACCATGTTGGGCGATGGTTTATTTTT
>JAYWGG010000122.1:0-6900 GCA_043778415.1 Saprospiraceae bacterium | reverse complement strand
AATTGACTTCGATGACTTTATTCAGATTGCGTGTCACAACTCGTGTCACATCAAACAACTTTTTAAAATCAAAATGTCCATCTTCTGTGACATATTTTGGAAGGCTCAAAGACGCTAAATTACAAACCGCCACCTCGTCGGGCGAAGTATATTGCATGATTTCGGTACAAAGATTGCTGCTTTTGATAGTTCCGAGATTTTTTTGGTTGCTTTTTTTATTCGCAGCATCTTTATACAACAAATATGGCGTTCCCGTTTCGGTTTGCGACTCCAAGATTGCGAACCAAAGTTCTTGCGCCTTCACTGTTTGGCGGGCTTTTCCTTCCTTTTCGTAGCGATGATAAAGGGCTTCAAACTCGCCGCCATAAGTGTCCGACAAGCCGGGAGCTTCGTTGGGGCAAAAAAGTGACCATTCGCCGTCGGCTTTTACTCGCTCCATAAAAAGGTCTGGCACCCACATAGCGTAAAACAAATCGCGAGCGCGCTGTTCTTCTTTTCCGTGATTTTTTTTGAGTTCCAAGAAGTCGAAAACGTCGGCGTGCCAAGGCTCGATGTAGATAGCGAATGCGCCTTTTCTCTTCCCCCCTCCATTGTGTGCCACGCCCGCGTGTGTGACGTAGCTGTGGTGTGGCAGCACCTCAAAATCCACCACCACTCCGTCATATTTTGTCACAGAAAGCCCGTCAATACGGCTAAAAACCATATTTTCGTGTTTGAAATAGCTGACAAATTCCCCTTCCTGAAGCCCGAATTGTTCGGTAATTTCTTTCACTTTCGGAATGCGCAAAACGTAGGAAATTTTTTTGGTCGTAATGTTTTTGTAGCTCGAAACACTGCCACGACGGTCGCGGACGTTGCCCGAAGTAAGAATCCCAAACCGCATCAACATAAACCGAACAGACTCTACGACGTTGCGCGAAGTCATATCCAATGTGATGTCGAAATTTTCTCTTTTGCTAATGTTGCCGTCCGTTTCTAAAACTCCTTTTATAATTTGAATGGTTTTATTTTTGGGTAAAAACAACATAGTTGGGTGTACGGCTTTTTCGGCGTTTGCGTCGTAAAGCATCGCTCTTGTGAACTTGAATCCCAGATGCGCCGACCAAGTAAAACGAATTTTTTTGTCCGCTTCTTCCGTGCTTTCAGTCCACCGAATACCACATTCGTAGAGATAATTTTTGATAAAAGTAATATCGTCCGTTTCTTTATTTTGGGTGATGTGCGCTTGTTTTCCGTCCCTGCTGATGTATCCATCGCCCAACATCATGCCATAAAAACGGCAATCCGCAAGTGTGTAAGTATCAATATCGTCTTCATAATCAAAAGTCGGAAAAGCTATCAAGTCGTTTTCTGTCAAGTCTTTCGCTTCTACCCATTCGGTTGCTACGATTCCTTTTTCCAACCGATTACTTATGACGGCGTGATTCAACGTTTTTTGTTGGTTGCGAATGACCAAAAAAGGGTGTTCGGGCGTGACCATTATTGGCTCCAAAGAATGTTTTACGCTCACCGAAACCATATCGCCCGCGTAGGCTTGGTGCATAACGCGAGCAACTTTGTTGAACTCGCCTTCGTGCGTCATCACCTCCTCGTTCAACACTATATCCCCGATTGCTTTCATACCGTTTTTTGTATAAACGATGGTGCTTGGGTGAAAACACTGATCAACGTAGCGAGCCGTATCGTTATAGACTCTCAACATCGGCACGATGCCGTTGGAGGAGCCGCCTGTACCTTTGATGTAGCTGCCTTTGGCTCTGATATTGTGAATACTCAAGCCGATGCCGCCCGCAGATTGAGATATTTTCGCGCAGCGAGTGAGCGTTTCAAAGATGCCCGGAATACTGTCTTCGGTCATCGTAAGCAGGAAGCAAGACGAAAGCTGTGGCTTGGGCGTGGCTGCGTTGAAGAGCGTCGGCGTGGCGTGAATAAACCATTTTTCGGACATCAGATTGTAGGTTTCTACTGCCGCATCTACGTCGGCACCGTGGATACCGATGGCTGCACGCATGAGTAAGTGCTGCGGACGCTCGATTACGGCTCCGTTGGTGCGGAGCAAGTAGGATTTTTCGAGCGTTTTGAAGCCAAAATAATCGAAGTCGTAATCGCGGTCGTAAATAATGGCGGAGTCGAAGCGGTCTTTGTTGTGCTGGACAACTTTATAGGCTTCTTCGCTGATAAGTCCCGCTTTTTCGCCTGTTTTGGGGTCAATATAGTTGAATAAATCTTTGATGGTGCGCGAAAAAGATTTACTCGTATTTTTGTGTAAATTAGACACTGCGATTCGCGCTGCGAGCTGGGCGTAATCGGGGTGACGAGCCGCCATAGACGCGGCGGTTTCGGCAGCCAGATTGTCGAGTTCGGTGGTCGTCACGCCGTCGTACAATCCCTGAATAACTTTTTTAGCGATTTCGATATACTCGACGTAGTTGGCATCTAATCCGTAGCACAATTTTTTGATTCGCGCCGTAATTTTGTCAAAACTAACATCTTCGCGCTGACCGCTCCGTTTGATAACTTGCATGGTATTTTCTCTTTTATTGGGTAGTTTATGTATGTTTTTCTCAAAAATTCTCTTTTTTTCTTCGCTCCTAAAATTCCTCCTCCAATGAAAAAACTTGTTGTTCTTTGGTGGTCGTAACGCCCGCTTTGCGATAGTCGCCGACTCGTTTCTCAAAAAAGTTGGTTTTTCCTTGCAGCGATATCATTTCCATCCAAGGAAAAGGATTGTTAGCGTGATATACCCTGTCACAACCGAGCGATAAAAGCAATCTATCTGCCACATATTCGATGTATTCGCACATCATTTCGGCGTTCATACCGATGAGCGAAACGGGGAGTGCGTCGCTGACAAATTCTTTTTCGAGCAAGACGGCATCTGTGATGATGTTTTGCACCAATTTGGGGTCTAATTTTTGTTCGAGGTGATTGTTGTAGAGCAAGCAGGCAAAATCGCAGTGCATACCTTCGTCGCGCGAGATGAGTTCGTTGGAGAACGTCAATCCGGGCATCAAGCCGCGTTTTTTGAGCCAGAAAATGGAACAAAAAGAGCCTGAAAAAAATATGCCTTCTACTGCCGCAAAAGCCACCAATCGCTCCTGAAACGAGCCTTGCTCAATCCAGCGCAACGCCCAATCCGCTTTTTTGCGCACGCAAGGCATTGTATCGATGGCATTGAACAAATAGTCTTTCTCCGCCGTGTCTTTGATATAGGTATCAATGAGCAACGAATAGGTTTCGGAGTGGATATTTTCCATCATTATCTGGAAGCCATAGAAGAATTTTGCTTCTGTGTATTGTATTTCACTCAAAAAATTCTCGGCTAAATTTTCGTTCACGATGCCGTCGCTGGCAGCGAAGAACGCAAGGACGTGCTTGATAAAATGCTGTTCGCCCTCGTTGAGTTTTTGTTTCCAGTCTGCGAGGTCTTGCTGGAGGTCAATTTCTTCTGCCGTCCAAAAGCTGGCTTGCGAATTTTTGTAAAATTTCCAAATATCATCGTGTTGGATAGGGAACAGCACGAAGCGATTTGGGTTTTCTTGTAGGATTGGTTCGATATTTATCATTGGTTGAAGATTTTACATATTATACAAAAAAATATATAACTAAATAGTTTATACTTTTATTAAATTTACGATTGAATAAGGATAGAAAATTAAGAGCGACTGCCAAGCAAGTCACTGTTAAAAATCGGTAAGGCTTTCGTATAAAAAAGAAAGATGCTTGTTTTTCTTGTTTTCTCACTTACAAAGTACGTTCTGCATCAATCACGGCTCGAAATTAGAAAGAGTTTGGAATAAAAAAAAATAAAAGTTATTCACATTATGTTGATAACTTCGCAATTCTTTGAAAATCACGACTTAAAAAGTATTTTTTATTTATCCACATTTGAAGAGTGAAATTGTTTGTATTCAAAAAAAATGTAACTTTTTTAGTTATATTCTTTTTGAAACTATCTCATAATAAGCGTTTTCTGCGAAAAAACCACGCCAAAAGTAAGCTGGCAAATATAGAAAAAATTAATATGAAAAGTGATGCCATTGGATTGGTATTTAGGGGCAGCGGGACGTTCATTCCGAAAAAACTTGCCACCAAAGTCGGCACCGAAATCAGTATCGTGATGAGTGAAAGTCGCTGCATAATCATTCCCAAATTGTTGGAGATGATGGAAGAGTGCGTTTCCATCGTGCTGCTCAAAATGTTGGTATAGATGTTTGCCATCGCCATCGCTTGGCTGTTGTCAATGATAATATCTTCGAGCAAGTCTATTTTTTCTTCGTGGTCGCGGACGTGAAGAAAATCATTTCGTTTCATTTTCATTTTCAACAACTCGTTGGCACTCAATGAGTTGAGAAAATAAATTAGACTTTTGTGGATACTCAAAAGTTGTTTGAGGTCTTCGTTTCTACTGCTGTCGTAGAGTTCTTTTTCGACCAAGTTGCGTTTGAGATTGAGTTTTTTGAGGCAATTTAAGAACCTGAAAATATTTTGTTCCAATATTTGCAGCACGAAAAGGCTTTCGTCACTGGGGTCGAAGTTTTTGACTTTATTTTCCAAAAATAATTCCAACACGGTGTTTTCGGAGGACGTGATGGTGATGACTTGTTCGTGGCTCAAAATAATACCGATTGGGACGGTGACGTAGGTGGCTTCGTCGTTTCGATGCCCTTCGTTGAGGACGGGCGTATTGATGACGATGAGGCGGACATCGTCCTCGCGCTCGTAGCGCGCGCGCTCGTCCATATCCAATGGGTCTGTCAAAAAATCGTAGGGAATGTCGTAGTGTTGGGCAAACTCTTCCAGCTCTTCGCCCGTAAAAGGAGGCGAAAGATTAATCCAACAACGGGCTTCCGGCGCAGGGATAGACTTGAGTTTGCCCTGCTCTTTGATGTAGTATTGAATCATGCCAACGACTGTCCGTATCCATTCAAAAATAGATTGATGAAAAAAATTTCTTTCCGCACGGCGAAGGTAGCTGTATTATTTCTGATTGTCAAACAAAATTAGCCCCAAGTTGCAATTTTTTCTTTGAGCCACTTGGCAGAGGCGATATTGGGCGTGCGTTCTACTTCTTCTTTTATTTTTTGCAGTCCTTTTTTGTCGTTGGGCGCGAGTTGTGTTATTTTTCGTACGAATTTGATGAGATTGGCGTACAAATCTCTCCTATCGGTAGAAATATTTTTGTGGCGACTCAAAAATACTCGAAAACTCTCCAAGAGAGAATAGAGCGATTCGATTTCTTCCGTTTCGTAATAGACCGCGACCAGAATGGTTTTAGAGTTGAGGTTGTAGTTGATGTCGTCGTACTCGACATTGCTCAACATAGTAATAACTTTGTCGTATTTTTTTTGATAAAAATAAACCTGCGCCAAGTTGAAAGATACGGCATTTTCGCGCGCATCTTCGGGAAGATATTTTTTATATTTTTGTATAAAATTTTCTGTCCAGTCGTATTTTTGAAGGCGTGATGCAATAGTCACAATGTTTTTAAATGTCCATTGAGAAAGAAAACCATCTACGATGACTATGTTGTCCTCCAACATTTTTTCGTAAAGATTAAAATATTCCATTAGGAAAATCTGAATATTTCTATTAATTTTGCTGATGCAATAGTTCAATGCGTAAAGATAAATTACATTGACTTCTTCCTTCGAGAATTTATCCGAGCTGCTGTCCAATAAAGTCCTCAACTTAAAATAGTGTGCTTCGATTTCTGGCTCTATTTGTGTCAAATACACTTGAAAATAAACGGCAACAGCTGGAAACTGTTCGTAATTGTGTTTTTTGAGATGCTCAATGATTTCGTCAATAAAAAGTAACTTGTATTCATGAGAAAAAAACAACATTCTGCTTTGTGATTCGCAAAGATAGCGCAGCTTTTCAGCCAAATAAAAACGGTCGAGATTGTTGATGATTTCTTCCACATTGCCTTTCTCGCTCCGCTTACTTTCTAACTCCGACAACTTGTAAAGGTTTGTTTCTATTTGATACTGATGGTAGTAATAAGACGCTGGCTTATAGGGTTGTTGAGCCGACAATCGACGCGCCGTATTCATAGTCGTATTGTAAAGTTTTTCCACTTTTTTCCTCCTTACTGCTTCGATGAGGTAAGTCGCCTGATAAATGGGATTTTGATCATAGATTTGCTGCGCCAAAAACCCCTCTACCAACTTGAGCAAGTCAGAATTGAGTTTGCGAAAACGCACGTCTTCATAAATTTCGGCTGCGCCAAAAAGCAACTCCCAAACCGTTTGTTTGTCCGGAAAATCCGCTACCCCATTCTTAATATTTTGGATTAAAAATTGATACAATTTGCTCAATTTTTTGCTCTTATTGAAATAAGGCGAAGCGATATACTTTCGTAATTTCTTCGCGTCTTTTTCCTCTAATTGCTTTAAAACTTCGTATAATTTGTTTTTCTTTATCATCAAAATAAATTCTATAAAAATCAAAATTAGGGAAAAATTTAATTTTTTCTACAAAAAATATTTTTTTTCATTTTTTTTATACAAAAGATAAAAAATATTTGGAAAATTCTGAACTATAACATATCTTGCACCTGAAATCTATTAGCCATGAATATATCCGTACATATCCAAAAAGTAATTCGACTTATGGTGCTGTTTATCAGCCCTTTAGGTCTTTTTGCACAGAATTCTCTCTTCGAGGGGAAGCAAATCCTTACCAACCATAGTTTTACTTACAATTATTCTGCCATCAATGCAGCTTTGAGCGTTCAGCCCAAACACGGCACTGCGGTAGTGACTCCCAGTAAAATTATTTATACGCCCGCTCCCAACTTCGTCGGGCGCGATACGTTCCTGCTCAACCTGATGACTTTTCCGCCCGTCCAAATTCTTTACAAAGGGTTTGCAGTAGATATTGCGGATTCATACATTA
>JAYWGG010000121.1:0-6959 GCA_043778415.1 Saprospiraceae bacterium | reverse complement strand
GCAACATTCGGTGCGTGGTGCCGCCGAGCCGCTCCACCCCTTCGATGGTCAATAAATTCGAGCCGATACCTGTTATTTTTGCGCCCATACCGTTGAGCATTTTGCAGAGCTGTTGGACGTAAGGTTCGCAGGCAGCGTTGTAGATTTGCGTAGTGCCTTCGGCTAAAACGGCGGCTAACAAAAGGTTGGCAGTTCCTGTCACAGAAATCTCGTCCATCAACACAAATGCGCCCTTCAAACCGTGCGGAGCTTCGATAAAATACACGTCACGATTGTCGTCATATTTTAAATTTCCCCCCAACTTTTCGAGTGCCAAAAAATGAGTGTCAAGGCGACGGCGACCGATTTTGTCGCCACCCGGTTTGGGTAGAAAGGCTTTTCCGAAACGTCCCATCAGCGCGCCTATCAGCATCACCGAGCCGCGCAAACCTTTCGCTCTGGCTTCATACTCGGAAGAGTTGAGATAGTCGAGGTTCACGTCGTCGGCTTGAAAAGTGTAAGTGTCTGAACTGATTTTGTGAATCTTCACGCCCAACTCTCGCAACAATTCGATGAGCCTATTGACATCTATTATGTCTGGAGTGTTTGAAATAGTAATGATTTCGGAGCTGAGCAATACGCCGCAGAGTATTTGTAGGGCTTCGTTTTTGGCTCCTTGCGGGATTATTTCGCCGTGCAGCACTTGTCCGCCGATGACTTCAAAAGAATCTGATTTCATTTTTTTATAATTTTTTCTGCAAATATTTGCAAATATAGTTAACTCAAATTTATTTTGTTACCACAATCCAAAATTTAGATATATTTGCAGATAGTTTTACAAAAAAATACATTTTAAAAATAAAAATATGAAAAAAATATTTTTCAATCTGTTGATTGTCCTTGTCTGCGTTGCCGCAAGCCACGCACAAGACTCCCTGAATATGCACTTATTCAGCCACCTGAAACCCAGCACTGACGACAAATTCACGGATATTTGGGGCTACGCAGATGCCAACGGACGAGAATACGCCATCATCGGCGGACGGCTCAACACTTATTTTGTCAATATCACGCAGCCTACTACGCCCGTGATTGTCAATACTTTTCAGCACGACGCGAGCAGTATTTGGCGCGACTACAAGACTTACCGAAAATATGCGTATTCTTCGGCAGACCAAGGCACAGAAGGGTTGCGAGTGTATAGTTTGAGTAGTTTGCCCGACTCTGTGCGTTTGGTGGCACAGATAAATACCGATTTTACCCATGCTCACAACATATATATTGACACAGCGACGGCGCGGCTTTATGTGTTGGGTGCTTCGAGCAATGTCACGAGCTTCAATATTATGGTGTATAATATTTCTAATCCAGCTTCGCCAGTCTTGGACACAGTAGCTGCGCTTCCCGGCGGCTATATCCACGATGCTTTCGTGAGGAACGATACCGTGTATGCTTCGCACGGCAACAACGGATTTTTTATTTATAAATACAATCGGACGACCGACAAGTCTTTTACCAAATTAGACGCTAAAACAACTTTCTACGGCTACAATCACAGCGGTTGGGTCAGCGACGACGGTCGTTATGCGGTCTTTGCTACCGAAACACACGGCACGCCGCTTCGGGTGGTGGACGTAAGTAATCTCAACAACGACGACGATTTGGACACAATTAGCAGCTTCAAGTCCAATCTGGAGCTTTCAGATGCCAACAGCATCGTTCATAATCCGTATGTCAGAGGTAATTTGGTGATAATGTCGTATTATTTCGACGGCGTTCAGATTTTTGATATGTCCAACCCCGCCAAGGTCGTGCGAGTGGGCTGTTACGACACTTATCCACAAAATAACGGCAACGGCTACGGCAGTTACGATGGCTGTTGGGGCGTTTATCCGTACTTGCCTTCTGGCAATATTATTGCGTCCGACATCTCCAATGGCTTGTTTGTGCTAAAATATTCGCCTGCGTCTTCGAGTGTTGTGGAGAATAATTTTTCTTACAAAATAACTGTTTTTCCAAATCCTTCCGACGGAAAAATAATCCGCGCTGCGCTGCCAACAGAACTTTTGCAAATAGAAAATCTAACGCTCGAAATTTTTTCTAACACTGGCGTATTGTGTTTTCGGACAAAGAAAAATCTGGAGAACGCCAATCTTGAACTCGAAATCCCGCAGCCTTTGAGCAACGGACTCTACCGCTTGACGATTCGGAAAGGCGGACAGATACTTTGCACGGAGTCGTTTTCGGTGCTGAAATAAATTACTGGCGCAGCAGCAGCACGTCGCCCGATAATTGCAAATACAATAAAATCAAGGCAAAAGCCTTTGATATAGGTACTATTCTCTGTTATACACTATACCACGACCGTTTTTTGGTTCAAAATAAATATTTTTATTTCCATATTTTTTGGAGTTCGCTTTCGGCGAGTTTGCCTTGCGGCGTATAATCTCGCTCTGGATAGCCTTCGTGACCCTGCATATTGGGAAACCATTTCCAAAGGAAGCCGCCGAGCCAGTATTTTTCGTTCCCAAAAGTACGCCACAAAGCCAGCAAAGCGTTGGATTGCGCGCGCTGATTGATGGGCAACGTGGTGGCTACTTGCTCCACTTCCCATATTTTTCCGGCGCAGCCGTCTATGCTCATATAACCGTATTCGGTGAATAAAATCGGGCGATTTATTTTCTCCGAAAGAGCCTTTATCTGCTCTTTGTGTGGCTGCCAAGCAGTTTCTAAATCTTTCACAGATGGCGTTTGGTCGGCTATGAGCGGAAAATACGCACTGATGCCGACCATATCCAGCGCGTCCCAAAACGGAATTTGCGCATACTCGTCCCAGTTGGCGGAGTAAGTGAGTTTTCCTTTGTATTGACTGCGGATTTTTTGAATCAACTGTCGCCAAAATTTCTCTCGCTTTTGGGCGGATATTTTAAATTCTGTCCCGACACAAATCGCCTCCACGCCCATCGAATCCGCCATAACTGCGAATGGCAGCAAATAATTTTCGTAACTTTTTTCCCACGCCTCCCAGTCGGCATCGGTCGCAAAGTCCAGCCCGCCCGTCCAGCTTCCCGGCACATACACCTGTGGTTTGAGCATCACTTTCAAGCCTTCAGCGTGAGCGAGGCGGATAGTCGTGCGCACGCCTTCGGGTCGCTCGCCCCACCACTGCCAGTCGCCAGTGTTGTAGGTGACGACTGGTTTGCTGGGCGTTGTGAAGGCATACGGGACTGCGGCTATCCAACCTGCGCCAATATTTTTGACGGGCAACATCGGCGACTCCGAAAAAGGACTCGGAACAGCCACAAAGTTCAAGCCCTTCCATTTTTCGTACTTCGGCACCGTGTCGGCGGTCAATGCGGTATCGGTTTTGGCTTTGCAAGAAAGCAAAAAACAAAGATAAAATAAAAATTTGGTAAAAATATTCTTCATAATTTACGAATTTAGCAATTTTAGGGCTAAAAAATGATTGTATTTTTAGCAATAAAACAACTTTTTCAACATCATTTTTTACGAATTTAATAATTATTCACAGCAAATAATAAAAATAGTGTAAATATTAACTAAAATAAATAAAAAATTGATAAAAAATTTGGATAAAATTTATAACTCTCGTACCTTTGCATTATCAGAAACGAAGTACAGGGAGGTTTTTTACTAAAAATCAATCTTACTTTTTGGACGATTACAACAATGTGAGGTGATGAAATTGGCAGCCATGCCCTCCTGTCTCGGGGGTAGGGAGTTCGGGATAAACCCTGTTTCGGCAGCGACTAACCGCCCTTTGAAGGTTCGACTCCTTCCCTCACAGCTTTTTTTTTGGACGTAAAAGTCTTCGATGGTTGCTTTCCAACTGCGAAGGCTTTTTTTTTCGATACCTTCCACCATCACCCTCACTTTTTGCTCGCCTGAAACAAAAAAGCCTTGTCTTCGGCAGTCAAGCTGTCGTAGCCAGTTTGCTTGATTTTATCCAAAATACTATCCAATTCGCTCTGAAAGCTTTCCGAACTATTGCTTTGGTTGGAGGTCGTTTTTTGATATTTTTTATCTTCGTTTTTGTACGCCATTTTGGGCTTTGGACGCTTTTGTGATGCTGATTTTTGCGAAAAAATATTTTGGAAAAAAGAAGAAATCGCAGCAAAAGCACTGTTGATAGGAGCAGAAAAATCCCTGCCATTGCGAAGCTGCGTCACAAAAAACCAACCAAAAAACGCACCGCCAAGATGCGCAAAATGTCCGCCCGTATTATTGACGTTGGCAATGCCCATCAAATCTAAAAAAAATAATACCAGCGCAACATACTTCAGCTTTACATCTCCAAAAAGTAGAATCCGCATCAAATAATCGGGCGAAATAGTAGCCGCCGCTACCACAAAACTCATCACAGCCGCCGACGCACCGAGCGCAAAATTATTGCCGCCACCCATCGAGTAAGGAAGTGCCAGCGCGCCCAACCAAAATGCCAGCGCACCCACCAATCCACCCAACAAATACAAAGGCAGCACGCGGTGATTGCCAATAAAATCGCCCACAATCTGACCAAACCAGTATAAAAAAAGCATATTCCACACGATGTGCCAAAATCCTTCGTGGAGAAACATACTCGTCACGAGCGTCCAAGGGTGCAGCAAGGATTTCCAGACGCTCGAAGAAAGGCAGAAAAAATGCAAAATATCGTCGTACAAAAGGGGCGTTTGTCCGCCCGCACCTGCAAACAAAATTATTTTGAGTAAATTGATAGCCACAAAAACGATGATATTGGCAATAATAAGCCGAGTGACCATGTTGCCGTGCGCAAACGAGCGTTTGAAGTCCTCCCAAATAGATAAAAACATAATCGTTGATTTGAATAGAATTTGAAAACAATAGAAAGTACGAAGATAACTTTTTTTTACATTTAGAACGGTTTTTTGTAAAATCTGTGTATTTTTACTTTTCAAAACAGAGATAGGAATGCGTCTAAAATAAACTGCTCATTTTTTTTTCATTCCTTATTACCATTAAGCGGTATTTTAAAACCAACACAGACCGATGCCTACGCCGACTTATTCGACCATTTCGCCCCCCGAAACCGCAAAGCCCTCCTACGAAAAACTTTCGGAGCTGCTGCGCCAACGCCACGCGCAGTTGGAAGGCTTGCTAAAAATAACAGAAGCCATCAATAACAACGCCAAGCACCATGTGTTGTTTGAGATGTACGAAGATTTTTTGAAAAAAGAAATGGGCGTTGGAAAAATTGCCCTTTTCGTCCGTAGATTGGACGGCGTTTGGAATTGCGTGCTGGCAACAGGCGTAAAGATAAACGAAGTGCCGCCCAATTTTGAACAAGAGTTCAGCACTTACCAAGAGCCGTGCGAAATGGAGGACGAAAAAGTGAACCCTATTTTTCACGGTTTCAAGCATATTATCCCCGTTTGGCACAAAAATCACGCCATCGCTTACGCCTTTATTACAGAGATGGAGGCGCAAAACAGCGAGAGTTTGCAGTTCGTCATCACGCTGACCAATATCGTAGCGGTAGCTATCGAAAACAAGCGGCTGTTCAAACAACAATTAGAGCAAGAACGCCTGCACCGCGAAATGGAGCTGGCACACGATATGCAGATGATGTTTGTGCCGTCGAGCTTTCCCAAACGCAGCAACTACCAGTTGGCGAGCATTTACAAGCCACATTTTAGCATCGGCGGCGATTATTTTGATTTTTTTGAACTCGATAATAATAAAATTGCATTTTGTATCGCCGATATTTCGGGCAAAGGAATTGCCGCAGCCCTGCTGATGTCCAACTTTCAAGCCAATCTGCACACGCTGGTCGCCAAATGCCTGCCCGTGCAAGATTTTATCCGCAAACTCAACGACGCAGTGGTCGGAATCACGAAAGGTGACCGATTTATTACTTTTTTTTGGGCAGAATTTGACCTAATTTCTCGCCGTCTGGAGTACATCAACGCCGGACACACGCCGCCAGTATTGGTCATGAACCACTCGGCCTACTTACTTGACAAAGGCTGCACGATACTCGGCTCTTTCAACAAGCTGCCGAGCATCGAAACGGGCGAAATGTTTGTGACGGCTCGCGAAGCTATGATTTTGACCTACACGGACGGTCTGACGGACATCGCCGACAAAAACGGAGCCTACTTCAACGACGATATTTTGAGTAATTTCGTGTTGGCAAATGCTGACCTTTCGGCAGAAGAATTTAACACGAGCCTCATGGAGCAAGTAGATATTTTTCGCGGCGACCAAGACTATCCCGACGACTTTACGGTGCTGACGTGCAAGCTCACGCCCACTGCGTCCGTCGTCTAAAATACGCTTTTGGTCGTACATTTTTTGTATCATTCAATAAAAAAATGCAATTTGCAGAAAATTTAAAAAAAACAGTTTTCTAATTACAGAATGAAAAATAAAAATACAGCCGCAGCACTGGCTTTGATTTTGGGGACTTTTGGAGTCCATCGTTTTTATCTCAACCGTCCGGGACAAGGGATTTTCTATTGTTTGTTGCTTTGGACAGGTATCCCAAGCCTCTTGGGTCTGATAGATGCCGTACTTTTTTGGGTCATGGACCCGCAGGAGTTTGATTACAAATACAACCGCCTTTCGGGAGAAGAAGACGGTCGCCGCTTCGAGAGTCGCGGCAGAGGATACGCCGACTACGACCGTCGCCGACCTCGAGGAACTGACACTTGGCAGCCCGAACACAAACGGCGACCGCCCTACACACCGTCCCCGAGCGATATGAAAAGTATAAGTCCAGCAGCAGCCAAAAAAGAAAATGCTTTCAAGGCATCGGGAATAAAAAAGTACAGGGATTTTGATGTGCGGGGAGCTATCGAAGATTTTAAAAAATCACTCGCTATCGAACCCAACGACGTGCCTACCTATTTTAATTTGGCTTGCGCCTACTCCATCAACGAACAAGCCGCAGACGCTTTTGAATACTTGGGTCGCGCCGTTCAGATGGGATTTTCGGATTT
>JAYWGG010000120.1:0-7025 GCA_043778415.1 Saprospiraceae bacterium | reverse complement strand
GAAATAAAATCGCGGGTATTAGACTAAATAGTTATAAGTTATAAGTTTTTAGTTTTTAATTTTGAGTCATCATAAACTATTGAAAATCAACGAATTATGTCGAACATTAAATGTCATCTATTTAAGTGTAAGAACTTAAAATCGCTAATTTTTATCGTTGTATATTGGAATATTGATTTTGTTATCATACCTTTGTATAGCGGTTTTTTTTAAAATATTCCTCTCAACTCATTCCGCCTCAACACAAAATTTATACTGTTTAAAATAATTTTAACAAAATTAATTTAATAAAAATGACCAATCGCTTACTTTTTATTATCCTTTCTACCCTATCAATCCAAACTCTCTATGCTCGAACTTTCGACTATCACCACCCGTGTGTCAATGTTCCGTCCGCAACATTTTTAATGCCCGACAAAGAAACCATAATATTCAATAATAATTTGCCTTCGACGTATTATGTCAGCGGAACAGGTAGCGACAGCAACAATGGATTGAGTACCACAACCGCATTTCGGACGCTTCAAAAAGCGGCTGATTTGGTCAATCCCGGCGATACAGTTTATGCCATGAACGGTACGTACAGCAACCAATATTCTTGGCAGGACGTGCTGAACATTGCGCGGAGCGGCACGGCGGCGGCTTACATTGAGTTTAGAAATTATCCAACTCACACACCCAAAATTCAATTCAACGGCTGGCAAGGTATCAAATTCAGTCCCGGTGCAGCTTACATCAAAGTCAGCGGGTTCGAGATTAAAGGCAATAATGCCAATGTGACGCTCGCCAACGCCCTTGTTCAGCCTGCTTCGTGCGCCACTCCGAGCGGCTCACCCAATCCTGCATTCAATGGCAACGGTATTTCCGCCGACGGTAGAGGTGCTACCTCAAAACCACACCATCTTGTTATCTCAAACAATAGAGTTTACGACTGTGGCGGCGCAGGTATTTCGACCGTTCAAAGTGATTATGTCACGATTGAAAATAATGTGTCGTATAACAACTGTTGGTACACTATCTACGGCACGAGCGGTATTAGTCTTTATCAATCATGGAATTTTGATTCAGACACATCGGGCTATCGCAATATTATTCGCAACAATCGCTGCTTTGGCAACCGACTTTATGTGCCTTGGATTGGTCTTTGCACCATCACAGACGGCAACGGTATCATCATCGACGACAGCAAAAATACCCAAAATGGCTCAACTTTAGGCGCGTACAAAGGCAGAACATACGTCGTCAATAATGTGGTTTGGAACAATGGCGGGTCGGGAATCCATACCTACGAAAGCGAACACGTGGACATCGTGAACAATACAGCTTACCAAAACTCGCAAAGCACCGAAATCAACAGCGGCGAAATCTTTGCCAACTCCTCCAACGATATTCGGATTTTTAATAATATTTTGGTCAATGCGCCCAGCAATGTCATCAATAGCAATTACAGCAACACCAATCTGGCTTACAATTACAATCTGCATTTTGGCGGCGGCGCAGCATCAGTCACAGGCGCAAACACCGTCACAGGCAATCCGAGTTTCGCAAATGCAAACTTAACTTTGGGTACAGATTTTCATATCACGGCTGGCAGCGCTGCACTCAATGTCGGTACAAGCAGCCTCGCTCCCAACACTGACTTCGACCAAAATCCACGACCAAGCGGAAGCGGCTACGACATCGGAGCCTACGAATATGCAAGTCCGTTGCCTGTAGAATTGCTGTATTTTGAAGGACGAAATATCAACGATTCAAAAAATACGCTGACTTGGCGAACCGCCGTCGAACTCAACACTTCACACTTCGTGTTGGAGCGCAGCGACGGTGGACGAAAATTCACAGCCATCGGCGAAATAAAAGCCAAAGGCTCTAATGCCGTGTATCAATTTGACGACCTCAAAGCAAAAGGAACACAATATTATCGCCTGAAAATCAACGATTTAGATGTGTCCTCGTCGTATTCTAATATCATCAGTCTTCAATCCAAAAGCGCGACAAAAGCAAGGATTTATCCTTCTGTCACCAACGGATTTTTAGCTGTCGAAAATGCCACCTCGATAGAAATAATCAATACCTTTGGGCAAGTTATTTCATCTTTTTCCAACTTGAATACTTTGGAAAAATTAGATATTTTCTCCTTGCCCAACGGTGTTTATTTTATTCACGGCTTGGACATTGAAGGCGTTGCCTTTTTAGAAAAAATAATAAAACAGTAAGATATTGCTGTGCAAAATATACAAAAATAACGCAGCGACTGGTTCTAATTTAGGCATGAAGAAAAAAACTTAAATACTTTATTTTTTCTTCATTCCTTATCTCAAAATTGTACTACTTTTGTCAAAAAATAATACGATTTTGGATACCGCTTCTTTGATAAATTATACGCTCCGCATCGCCGACAACGCGCTGATTTTAGGGCATCGCCTGTCCGAATGGTGCGGTCACGCCCCTGTGTTGGAGCAAGACATTGCGCTCGCCAATATCGCCCTCGACCAGCTCGGGCAAGCCCGAAGTTTGCTCCAATACGCCGCCACGTTGGAAGGCAACGGCGCGACGGAGGATACGCTGGCGTTCTTTCGCAATGCCAACCAGTTTCGCAACGTGCTGCTCGTGGAGCAGCCCAATACGGACTTTGCCTTCACCATCGTGCGACAATTCTTTTTTGACAGCTACAACTACCACTTTTATACGCAACTCAAATCCAGTACCGATAAAATGTTGGCGGCTATCGCCGAAAAATCTCTCAAAGAAGTCACCTACCACCTCCGATACAGCTCCGAATGGGTGATTCGATTGGGCGACGGAACAGCGTTGAGCCACCAAAAAATACAGACCGCAATAGACGAACTTTGGATGTTTTCGGGCGAACTTTGCACGCCCGATGCAGTGGATTTGGCGGCGCAAGAAGCTGGAATCGGTGTAGATTTGGCGGCGATACAAGCACTTTGGGAACAAAATGTGTCCGCCGTTCTGTCCCAAGCCACGCTCCACGCCCCAGCTGCCGACGCTTGGATGCAAAAAGGCGGTAAGCAAGGCATTCACAGCGAATACTTGGGCTATTTGCTGGCAGAGATGCAGTCCGTCCAACGCGCTTATCCGGGATTGGAGTGGTAAAAAAACTACAATCAAAAAATAAAAAATATTTTAAATTTGTGCGATGGTAAATATCAACAAAACTGAAATTCAGAGCAGAAAAACGACGCTTGAAAACTGTAAATCGTACCTCAAACAAGAATTTATTGGCATCGACGGCATTATAGACGATTTGATTGACTATTTGCAAGTTTGGTACTTGATGCCAGACATCTTGAATCGTCCAGTGATTGTGAATTTGTGGGGCATGACGGGCGTAGGAAAGACGGATTTGATACGAAAAATGGTCAAATTTCTTGACTATCAAGACCGATTTACGGAAATAGAATTGAGCAATATTGACCAAAGCAGTTGGTCGTCCAACGTATCTCAAATTTTTAGCAACAACGGTCTGAATGACGAAAAGCCCGCCATTGTTTTATTCGACGAAATCCAGCGTTTTAACACGCTCGACTCCGACGGAAATCCGCTGCCGCAAACCAAATTCACGGATTTTTGGGAGCTTTTGAGCGACGGTAGATTGAGCAAAAAAACCAAAGAAGACCTCGATTATTATTTGTTCAACTACATGACCAACAAAAAAAACAACGAAAAAGCCAAAGCCAAAGGAGAAGAAGTGACCTCCAACAGTCCCATCAGTGTCTGGGACGCTAAAACATTGAACAACAGCTTGGGATTAGAAATGGACTTTATGAATATGTCCGAAATCGGCGAAGAAGACATGATTGACCTGATAATGAAAGCCAAAAAGAAGAAGAAAATCTACGAACCCGTCAATCATTCAAAGACTTTAATCATTATTTCTGGCAATTTGGACGAAGCATTCAGAATGGCGCACCAAACCAGCGAAGCAGATGTTGATGCCGATATTTACCACGCTTACACCAAAAAAATTACCGTCGTAGATATAAAAAACGCCCTGACTCGAAAGTTTCGCCCCGAGCAAGTAGCGCGTTTTGGAAATATTCACATGATTTACAATTCTCTGCGAAGAGTGGATTTTGAACAACTTATCCAAAAAGAAATCAACAGAATAGTAACCGAAACCAAATCGAAAATTGGACTTTCGATAGAAATTGGTAAAAATATCAATGAACTAATCTACAACAATGGCGTTTTTCCGGTGCAAGGAGTTCGTCCCGTTTTTAGTTCCATCATTGATATTCTCGAAGCCAATTTGAGTAAATTTATGTTTGAAGCAATCATGAACTCCGCAACAAAAATTAGCATAGATTACAACAAAAAAGAGCAAAAAATAGAAGCAAAAGTAGGCAAAATAAGCCTCGAAATTCCATACATCGGGCGCATTGACAAAATCCGCCAATCCAACGAGGAGGACGCAGTCGCTAATATTTCTGTCCACGAATGTGGTCACGCCGTAGTCTATATGGCTTTGATGGGCATGGCTCCTTTGCAGCTCAAAAGCAAGGTGGCAAGCAGCTATGCAGGCGGATTCACATTCCCGCACCAGATACACGAAACCAAAGAAAATATCGTCAATAAAATTAAAATTTATTTGGCTGGCGGCATCGCGGAAGAAATAATTTTTGGAAAACAAAACGCCAGCATCGGGCGCAGCAACGACAGAGAAGAGGCGACTATGCTCGCCATTGATTTTGTCCGAAAATATGGTTTTGACGAAGAGTTCCAAGCCGTTTACAACCTCGATATTTATCCTTACCGCATGGATTTGGAGGTCACGGACACGGACGTAGAGAAAATGATTGCGCGGCTCGTCGGCGAAACCAAAGAAATTTTGAGCCAACACATCGAATTATTGAAAAATTTGAGCACCTCGCTCTGCATCAAAGGAAGCATGGAAGGAATCGAAGTTTCAAAAATCGCACAAATGCACAAATTAGACGTTTTGGTGAAAGAAGAAGGCTATCTGCACATCGCCAACTACAAAGCCAGATTGTCAAAAAAATAAGTTTTTAGAAGAATAAACAAAAAAATGCAAGATACATCTGCCCAAGTTTGGGAAATACTCGCCACCGTCTGCGACCCCGAAGTTCCCGTCCTGACCGTATTGGATTTGGGTATAGTGCGAGATGTCAAAATTTCTGACGGCGCAGCGTTGGAAATCGTCATCACACCGACTTACTCGGGCTGCCCCGCCATGAACACGATTGAGGTAAATATTCGCGCCGCTCTGCAAGATGCTGGTTTCGACCAAGTCGCCGTCACCACCATATTCAGTCCAGCTTGGACGACAGACTGGCTGACCGAATCGGGCAAAGAAAAACTCAAAGCCTACGGTATCGCACCGCCCGTTGGTCGGGCTTCCGAAGATAAAAACATACTTTTTGGCGAAGAAAAAAACATCGCCTGCCCGCAGTGCAACTCCACCAACAGCCGCCTGCTGAGCCAGTTCGGTTCTACAGCTTGCAAGTCATTGTACCAATGCCAAGACTGCCGCGAGCCGTTCGATTATTTCAAATGCCATTGAGGAACGCCTCTAAAATAAACTACTTTATTTTTTCTTCATTCCTAAAAGAGGGACTTGCTTTCCCCTACACCAACGCTTTTTCCAAAACTTCCGTCATTCGCTTGACATAGCGAAACTCCAAGCCCTCGATGTAGGCGGCTGGAATCTCAAGGACGTGTTTTTCGTTGTCGGCGCACATGATTATCTGCTGGATGCCCGCTCGCTTGGCTGCCAATATTTTTTCTTTGATGCCGCCTACGGGAAGCACTTTGCCACGCAGGGTGATTTCGCCTGTCATAGCGAGGTGATTGCGGACAGGTCTGCCCGTAAAAGCCGATGCCAGTGCAGTCAGCATCGTGATGCCCGCCGAAGGTCCGTCCTTCGGAATTGCCCCTTCGGGAACGTGAATGTGAATATCTTGCTCCTCAAAAATTTGCGCCTCCAAGCCAAATTCTACGGCGTGCGCTTTGAGAAAACTCAACGCTGTGCTGGCGGATTCTTTCATCACATCGCCCAAATTTCCCGTGAGCGTCAGCTTGCCTTTTCCCTTGCTGAGGATAGCCTCCACGAAAAGAATATCGCCGCCCACACTCGTCCACGCCAGACCGACCACCACGCCCGCCACAGGGTCGGTTTCGTACATATCTCTGCTGAACGGAGTCGGTCCGAGGATATTGGACAAGTCCTCTGGCTTCACGTTTAAGTCGTATTTTTCTTTGCTCGCTACTCGACTTGCTACGCGTCGCATCACGCCCGCCACTTGGCGGTTGAGGCTTCGCACGCCCGACTCGCGAGTGTAGTCCTGAATCATTTTGAACAATGTTTCGGGCTTTATTTTCACCTGTGCAGGCTTCAGACCGTGCGCTTCGCGTTGCTGCGGAATGAGATGTCGCTGCGCAATTTCTTCTTTTTCCTCCAACGAATAGCCGCTCACTTCGATGATTTCCATTCGGTCGAGCAAGGCAGGCTGTATGCTGTTGAGCGAGTTGGCGGTGGCGATGAAAAGGACTTTCGAGAGGTCGTATTCGATGTCGAGATAGTTGTCGTGGAACGTGTTATTTTGTTCAGGGTCCAACACTTCGAGTAAGGCAGAGGACGGGTCGCCCCTGAAATCTTTGCCCAACTTGTCTATTTCGTCCAGAATAAACACGGGATTGTTGGCACCTGCTTTTTTGAGTGATTGGAGGATTCTGCCGGGCATTGCGCCGATGTACGTCTTTCGGTGTCCTCTGATTTCAGATTCGTCGTGCAAGCCGCCGAGCGACATTCGGACGTATTTTCGTTTTAGAGCTTTCGCAATGGAGTTGCCGAGCGAGGTTTTTCCTACTCCCGGCGGTCCGACCAAACATAAGATTGGAGCTTTCATGTTGCCTTTTAGTTTCAGCACTGCGAGGTGTTCGACGATGCGCTCTTTGACTTTTTCGAGTCCAAAATGGTCTTTGTCCAACACGTTTTTGACTTTCGAGAGGTCAAAGTTATCTGTCGTCCCTTCGTCCCAAGGCAG
>JAYWGG010000119.1:0-2487 GCA_043778415.1 Saprospiraceae bacterium | reverse complement strand
CTATGAAAAATATATATATAATTTATTTGCTGTTAGGAATATTTTCATTTCGTACAGACGCTCAAAATAATAGTGATGTAAAATACGATAATGTATGGATATTGGGTTACGAATATTCCAGCCCTATCCGATACGACAGCGGCGTAAAATTGTCATTTGACGGCGACTCTGCAAGAATAGATACCTTTTATATGTTTGCCAGTTTAGGAGAAACGAATGCAAGTATTTGCGACCGACATGGCAACCTGCAATTTTATACTGAAGGAATTAGGTTATTTAATAAAGCCCATGACTTGATGCCCCGCGGCGATACGCTATGTCCGGGTGGTATATATGAATATATCAAGAATGACTTTTTTGGTATAGACAAAGTACAAGGTGCTATATTTTTACCCTTTTCTTCGGATTCATCTATTTATAAGTTATTTCATTTAGAACTTGCACTACACAATATCTCTCCAGTTTTCGGACACAAGTTATATTGCACTACCTTGGATTCAAAACTCAATAATGGATTAGGAGCAATAATAACCAAAAGTAAGTTAGTTATTCAAGATTCTCTCACACGCAACTGTATTACTGCCTGTCGTCATGCCAACGGAAAAGACTGGTGGTTATTGATACCCGGCATTTACAACCACAAGTATCATAAAGTGCTAATAACTCAAGATAGTATGTATCATTCTGTCCAAGTAATAGGCTCATTACCAAATAAAGGGGGGCAAGGGCAGGCTTGTTTTTCGCCCAACGGCTGTTATTATGCACTTTATCAAACTACCTACGATAGAGTAAATAGCCAATTATGTATTTATAATTTTAATAGAACCACCGGCGGGTTGAGTAATCCCATTCAAATACCTGTTTTGGATAGCTCGTATTTAGGCGGAGTAGCTATTTCGCCCAACTCTCGTTATTTGTATGCTTCTTCGCTCTTTTTTGTCTATCAATTCGACCTTTGGGCAAGCGACGTAGCCGCCTCCAAAATTACCGTCGCCACCTACGACGGCTTTATTGACCCCCTGTGGTGGGGAGGCGGGACGGCATTCATGACAGCACAGCTCGCGCCCGACGGCAAAATATACATCAGCACACCCGGAAGCACCCACTATATCCACGTCATTGAGTATCCTGACCGCTCGGGCTTGGCTTGTGAGCTGCGACAGCACACCATCAGGATTCCTCGCTACTACGCAAGTGCGATGCCAAACTTTCCGAACTACCGCTTGGGCGCGCTGCAAGCCAGCGACAGCTGCCCCAGCCTCATCAGTGCCAGCAGCGATGCCCCAGCCGAAGCTCCGCTCGGGTTGGTGATACAGCCCAACCCCGCAAGTGGAACGGCGAAAGTCGTATTTCCTTCGCAGCGACCATACAATAGCGAGCAACGCATCGTGTTGAAACTCGTCAATCAGTTGGGTCAGCCTGTCTTGGAGCGCAGCTTGCAAAGCAATGAAACACAGTTTATTTTGGAGTTGCAGAGTCTGCCAAATGGTATTTATACCTGCTTTTTGGTAGAGGCTGCTACTACCTATAGCTGTAAATTATTAGTACAACATTAATTTTTAACCCGATGGCTTTTGGCTCTGCGAGCCAAAAGCCATCTTTATATTTTATGCCATGAAAAAATTATTTTATCTTGTTGTAACTCTATTTTTTGGTAACTCAAACAATGTATATACGCAAACTAATAACAGTAAATACGATAATGCTTGGATATTGGGTTATTGTGGTGAGTGTGGCGACTCTGGCTACGGCGGTACAAGGCTTACATTTAATTCAGATACCCTACAAATAGATACTGTTCATACGCGTGCAGGTATGTATCTAACTAATGCAAGTATTTGTGATAGACATGGCAACTTACAATTTTACACCGAAGGCTTTCGCATCTACAATAAAAACCACGAACTCATGCCCCAAGGCGACACACTTTGTCCGGGCGATTATTACAATTATTATGCAACGTCCAGCAGTGGTGGCACAGTATATACTGATGGCGGTATTATATACCAAGGGGCTATTATTCTACCTTCTTTTCAGGATAGTAATATCTATCGGGTTCTTCACGAGAGATTATTTTTTCCTCCGCTTGAGTTAGGTAGAGTTGATTTGCTGTACTGCACGACAGTAGATATGAGCAAAAACAACGGATTGGGAGGCATCAAAAGTAAAAGCAAAATCGTCATTCAGCAGGACAGTTTAGCGAATGGCAAGTTAACTGCCTGCCGCCATGCCAACGGGCAGGACTGGTGGGTGCTGGTGCCTTCTTATAAAAGTAACTCTTATCGCCGAATATTGGTAACCTCTGACAGCGTCCAGCTGTTGAGCCGACAAAGCATCGGAAAAGCTACCCCCCTTGCGGGTGGGCAAGCCTGTTTTTCTCCCAACGGCTGCTATTATGTCAGATACGGCGGTACTTCAATCATCGGCAACATAGGCGTTCCCAACGATTTGGACATTTACAACTTCGACCGCAGTACGGGCTTGCTC
>JAYWGG010000118.1:0-7039 GCA_043778415.1 Saprospiraceae bacterium | reverse complement strand
GATATTTGCAGGGACAAATTGGTAATCCAGATGGCGAAGACAAGCCTAACAAAAAATATTATGACCCAAGAGTTTGGCTTCGCGAAGGCGAGAAAACTTTTGTCAGTCGCCTAAAATTAGCCTTCGAAGACCTGAATTGTATCAATAAAAATATATAAATACTGATTTTTTGTGACAAAAATGAAATAGCTAAAAACAACTTTTAGAGTTGTTTTTAGCTATTTTTTGTTAAAATAAAAGTTGATTGTGACTATCTTAATACGACAGTATTTAGTTTTTTTGCGATTTCGTCGTGCATTAGCTTTAGCTTAAAATGCACCTTCAAAAATTTATCAACGCTCGCAGCATCTAACTTTTGGGATTCTGCATCTTTGATTCGAAGCGTATTTTTATCAATTAAAGTTTTTATTTTTTTAAGTTTAAAACGCTGAACAGCTTGTAATCCGTCCAAAATAAAATTTTGTTCGGGGCTTTTTTGCAACAGTTCAATCTGCCACATATTCCGCCAGTTTTCGCTGTACTCGAAGGGAGAACTTGCAATATCAATCGTAATTTGCTGGATTTCGGGCACTTGATGATTGAAAAAATAAGACTCACTCGGCTGATTTCCGTTCAAAGTCATCTTCCAATACTCTTTTACGATTTGGCTAAAATATTTATTTTCAAACGCTTCTAAAAGTTCTTCTATATCTTCCAACAAAAATTCGGCGAGAGTCCTTTGTGGGGACGAAGAATATAGCTCCTGACCATAATTTATTAAAATCCTAACAATATCTTTTTCCTGAAAATCACCATTTTGTGACAAATTTTCTTTGCTTTCGGCTTCTGAAATTGGCGGTTCGGAAGTCGGGTAGGGGACATCGTCGCTCGGCGCGGGTTCGGCAAAACTTCTTTTTTGCTTTTTAGACAGTTCGTTTTTGATAAAAATATTCGTTTCGCTCACCAAAATATTTTCGTCAATCTGCAACTGTGCCGAACACTCCCGAAGGTAAACCGACCGCTTGATAGCATCGGGAATTTTGGCGACACTCGACACGATTTCCTTGATTAGTCCCGCTTTTTTTATCGGGTCGTTGCCTGCTTCGGCTCGTAACAGGTTGATTTTGAACAAAATAAAATCAACTGCATTGAGGTTGATAAAATCTTTAAAAACCGTCCCGCCGACTTTTCTGATGTAAGAATCTGGGTCTTCGCCAAGCGGAAACTGCACGATTTTGACGTTCATATCCTCTTCCAAAATCATATCCATACCTCGTAGGGCAGCTTTGATGCCCGCAGGGTCGCCGTCGTAAAGAATTTTAATATTTTTGGTGTATCGTTTGATGAGCCGAATCTGCTCCACCGTCAGAGCCGTCCCGCTCGAAGCGACCACATTTTCTACGCCCGACTGGTGCAGCGAAATCACGTCGGTATAGCCTTCTACCAACAAACATTCGTCGAGATTTTGTATCGTTTTTTTTGCAAAAAACAAGCCATACAAAACCTTGCTTTTGCTATAAACTTCCGTTTCGGGCGAGTTGATGTACTTTGGTGCCTTGGGGTCTTTTGTCATAATCCGACCCGCAAAAGCAATCGGTTTTCCGACCAAACTATGGATAGTGAACATCACTCTGTGTCGAAAAAAATCTTGGTCAAAGGAAGTAGTCAAGCCTAATTTTCGTAAAATATCAATTTTGTGACTGGCTTGGATAGCTGCAAGTGTGAAACTATCTCTATTTTCTTGAGCAAAACCAAGTGCAAATTTTTTGATAATGTCCTCCCCAAATCCGCGTTCTTTGAAATAATTAAGTCCGATACTTTTACCTTTATCGGTTTCAAAAAGTTGGCTTTGGTAAAAGTTTTTTGCAAATTCATTGACGATAGAAAGGCTTTCTTGCTCCAATTTTTCTGCCAAATACTCCGGCGAAGGCACAGTTTCATCTACTTCGATGCCGTATTTATTGGCAAGCCAACGAAGTGCGTCGGGAAAAGTGAGCGTTTCGTGTTCCATCAAAAACTGGACGGCATTACCAGCCTTGCCGCATCCAAAACATTTGTAGATATTTCGGGCAGGATTAACGTTGAAGGAAGGTGTTTTTTCGTTGTGGAACGGACAATTTCCAATCAAATTCGTTCCACGTCGGCGAAGATTGACAAACTCTCCGACTACGTCCTCGACTTTGGCGGTTTCCAAAATTTCGGTTACTGTTTTTTGCGAAATCATGTATTTTTGTTAGAGTTCTAAAAAATCTTTCATCTCAAAAAAGCCGTATTTCCCTCTCAACCACTCGGCAGCCAATACTGCTCCGAGTGCGAAACCGTCCCGCGAGTGAGCCGTATGTTTTATTTCGATGGTATCAATTTCAGACGAATATGTGACCGCGTGTGTGCCGGGAACGTCGTCAATTCTGTGTGAAATTATCGGCAATTTGTGACGGGGTTCAGAATCATCTTTTGTCCAGCCTTCGATGTTTGGATAAAACTCCATGATGCTTTTTGCCAACGAAATAGCTGTTCCGCTTGGTGCATCTAACTTTTGTATGTGGTGAGTTTCTTCAATTTTGACTTGATATTCGGGATAATAATTCATCAGCTCCGCCAATTTTTTATTGATAATAAAAAATAAATTGACTCCGATACTAAAATTAGAGGCGTAAAAAAAAGCACTTTTGTGGCGTGCGCAGTCGGCTTTTGCTGCTTCCAAATGCTCCAACCAGCCAGTAGTTCCGCACACTACGGGGACATTTGCTTCAAAACAAATTTGTAAATTTTGAAGTGCCGCCTCGGGACGGCTGAACTCTATGGCGACATCGGGTGACGTTGCTCTTAATTTTTCGAGTAAATTATTTTGGTCATCGGCGTTTACTTGCAGCACGATTTGGTGATGCCTCGAAAGAGCAATGGCTTCGATGGTTTTTCCCATTTTTCCGTAACCGATAAGAGCTATTTTCATATTTTATTTCAGATTAGTGAGTTTTTGTGACGAAAATATTAAGAGTTCTTTGTTTTCTTCGGGAACTGTGTAGGAATACTTCAAACCTAATTTTTCGAGCAGGGAAATAGACTTGTGATTATTTCCTAATGTGGTAGCTAAAATAATTTTATTTAGCGGATTTTGTGACATTTCGTCCATTACTTTTTCGGCGGCTTCATAAGCGTACCCATTTTTTCATGTTCTGAAAGTAGCGCGAAACCAATATCGTGATACTCTAAATTCTCTCTTTTTACGAATGTCACGATACCGATAGGAATTTTATTTTCCTTCAAATCGATAACCCAATAAGTCAAATCTGGTTTTTCGAGAATGTTTTTGATATAGGCTTCAGAATCGGCTGTATTTTTTACGTTTCTTTCTCCAATAAACCGAATCCAATCAGGCATATTGACCAATCGCATTACAAATTCCGCATCAGAAACCTTCAATGAGCGCAAAATAAGTCGAGAAGTCGTTAGTGTTTTTGTCACAAAAAATGGTTTTTTTTGAATTATGCGGGCATTTGTATATTTTTTGTAGTCCGTATGATGTTCGTATTTTGTTGATCATTTTCTATCAAGCCGTCGCGTAGGCGGACGATTCGATGCGCGTGTTCGGCAATATCTGGCTCGTGTGTGACGAGGATTATCGTGTTTCCGTTGGCGTGAAGTTGTTCAAAAATCGCCATGATTTCGAGGCTCGTTTTGGTGTCCAAGTTTCCAGTCGGCTCGTCGGCGAGGATAATAGCGGGATTATTTACCAACGCCCGCGCAATGGCGACGCGCTGCCGCTGTCCACCCGAAAGTTCGTTGGGCTTGTGTGTAATGCGGTCGCCGAGCCCGACTGACTCGAGGGCTAATTTTGCTTTTTCCAAGCGTTGTGACTTACTAAAACCGGCATAAACTAAAGGCAAAGCGACATTGTCCCAAGAACTCAAACGCGGCAGAAGGTTGAAAGTTTGGAACACAAACCCAATTTCTTTGTTCCGAACCTCCGCCAGTTCGCTGTCGTCCATCGTGCTGACATTGATGCCATTGAGGACGTAGCTGCCCGCTGTTGGAGAGTCTAAACAGCCTAAAATGTTCATCAAAGTTGATTTTCCGGAGCCAGAAGGACCCATCAGCGCGACGTATTCATTTTTAGAAATATCCAAAGAAACATTCTTCAGGGCATGGACTTCTTCGGCTCCCATGACGTATGTTTTGCTGAGTTCTCGAATGGAAATAATTGATTTCATTGGATAAAAAATTAACTTTTTGTGACAAAAATATTAGAGTACTTTGGGAGCGGTAAAATATGGAAAGGACGGATTGGGTGCGTTTTTCAATGCCGATTCGGTGGTAATATGGTTTCCGACTTCGTCATTTCGCAGGCGATTTTCAGTTTGCTCCGCCAAGTAAACCAAAGGTTCGACTCCCGAAGTGTCCAATTCGTTCAATTTTTCTATCATTTTCAAAATATTATTCAAATCGTGCTGAATTTTTTGCTGCTCTGCTGGATTCAATTCCAATCGGGCGAGCTGTTGAAGTTTCAAAATTAGCTGATTATCGACATTCATAGATTAAGTTTTCGATGAGTCTTCTTTTTTTATCGCTCAAAATTAATAAAAAAATGACAGAATTGTATAATTTAAAATAAAGCTGCGTAAATTCGTGCCACAAATTATGATTTTCAACCTTTAAAAATTTTGGAATGTCGCCTAAACATATTGCGATTGCTGGTAATATTGGTGCCGGAAAAACTACGCTTTCTTCTCAACTTGCCAAGCATTTCGGCTGGGAAGTTCATTACGAAGACACCGAAAATAATCCTTATTTGAGTGATTTTTACAACGATATGAAGCGTTGGTCGTTCAATTTGCAGATTTTTTTTCTCAACAGTCGCTACCAGCAAGTCCTCAAAATCCAGCAAGGCGCACAGACAGTAGTGCAAGACCGCACTATTTATGAAGATGCGTTTATTTTTGCGCCCAATTTATTTGAAATGGGACTGATGGGAAAACGGGATTTTGAAAATTATTTTTCCTTGTTTCAGACGATGTCCTCACAGGTAAAAGCACCTGATTTGTTGATTTACTTGCGGGCTGGAATCCCGAAATTGGTGCAGCACATTCACGCGCGTGGTCGTGACTACGAGGGAAATATGAGTTTGGATTATCTCAAGCATCTCAACGAACGGTATGAAAATTGGATTGGCGGCTATCGGGAAGGCAAGTTGCTCATCATCGAAGTAGATGAATTGGATTTTAAAAATAATCCCGAAGACTTGGGGTTGATTATAGAAAAAGTGTCGAGCCAACTACACGGATTATTTTAAAGTAATGATTTATATGCTGTCACAAATACGTTCTAATCTATCAGAAAGTGCTGCGACCTTGATTGCGGTATCTAAAACTCAAATAGTTGCAGATATTTTGCCACTTTATGAGCAAGCGCAACGAGATTTTGGAGAAAATAAAGTTCAAGAACTGCTCTCGAAATACGAGCAGATGCCGAAGGATATACGCTGGCATTTTATTGGTCATTTGCAGTCCAATAAAGTCAAATCTATCGTTCCGTTTGTGCATTTGATACATTCGGTGGACAGTGTGGACTTGTTAAAAACCATTGATAAACAGGCGTTTAAAGTAAATAAGAAAGTTAATATTTTGCTCCAGTTTCATATAGCGAGTGAAGAAAGCAAGTTTGGTTTTGAGCCTGAACTATTTATGGATTGGATGGCAAGCGGTGCGTATTTGGACTTTCCGAATATCGCTTTTTGTGGCGTGATGGGAATGGCGACTTTTACGGACGACCAAGCGCAAGTTCGTTCCGAATTTCAGCAATTAAAAACTATTTTTGACCGCCTCCGACAAAATTATTTCTCCAAAAATCCCGATTTTTGTGAGATTAGTATGGGTATGTCCGACGATTACCTCGTAGCACTCGAAGAAGGAAGCACGATGATTCGGATAGGCAGTTTGCTTTTTGGAAAAAGACATTGAAAAATTATTTTAAAAAAAATAATTTTTTATTTTATATCATGTCACAATCATTAGGAATGAAGAAAAAATAAGTAGTTTATTTTAGATGCATTCCTTGTCATTAAATAATAAAAAAATAATGGAATATCGTTATCTTGGTAAATCTGGCGTGCAAGTAAGTGCGCTTTCGTTTGGCTCTTGGCTCACATTTGGGAAACAAATTGGCGATGATGTTGCCGAAAATCTCATGGCTATCGCCTACGAACACGGTGTCAATTTTTTTGACAATGCCGAAATTTACGCTCGCGGACAATCAGAGGTCGTTATGGGAAATATTCTCCGCAAAATGAACTGGGAGCGCAGCAGCTTTTTGGTGTCAAGTAAAGTTTACTTCGGCGACGGCGGCTCCAAGCCCAATCAGACAGGACTCAGCAGAAAACACATCTTCGAAGCCTGCCACGCAGCGATGAAAAGGCTGCAAGTAGAGTACATTGACTTGTTTTTTTGCCACCGACCAGACAAAAAAACGCCTATCGAAGAAACCGTCCGAGCAATGAATGACCTAATCTCGCAAGGAAAAATCCTTTATTGGGGGACTTCCGAGTGGTCGGCGCAGGAGCTGATGGAGGCGCACATGATAGCCCGCGAACTGCGGCTCATCGGTCCCGTCATGGAGCAACCGCAATATAATATGTTTTGGCGCGACAAAGTAGAAGTGGAATACAGTCAAATGTACAAAACCGTTGGTTTGGGGACTACTATTTGGTCGCCGCTCGGCTCTGGCGTTTTGACCGACAAATATCTCAAAGAATTTCCGGCGGATACGCGATTGAGTATAGACGGATTGCAGTGGCTCAAAGACCGCTCACTCACGCCCGACCGCCTCGAAAAAACGCGCCATCTGAACGCGTTGGCACTTGACTTGGGGACTTCGCTCGCCAAACTTGCTATAGCGTGGTGCCTTAAAAATCCAAATGTAAGTACTGTGATTTTGGGTGCGTCCAAGCCGCAACACCTTACTGAAACGCTGTCGTCTATGGAAGTAATGTCGCTTCTTACGCCAGAAGTTACAGAAAAAATCGAGGCGATTTTGGAAAATAAACCCGAACACCCGCCGTTTTGAA
>JAYWGG010000117.1:0-2494 GCA_043778415.1 Saprospiraceae bacterium | reverse complement strand
CAAATATTTTGGGCGGAACGAACACCAACACTTGGGAAAAACTGCCTTCTGTTGCTCGCACCCTTACATGGAACTATACCGTCCGCGCTATCCAATCCGTTGGAGGTGTAAATATTGGCTGTACTGCTAACCGAACCAGTACTGTGGCTACTTGCGCTGGAGCTTCATTGGCAGTGACTTCACCCAACTCTACAGTAACTTATGACGAAGGAAGTACGCAAAATATAACTTGGACGACCGGCTGCGCTACTTGCGCCAACGTAGATATTTTGATTTCGACGGACGGAGGCATTACCTTTTCTACCTTGCTAGCTTCTACGCCCAATGATGGTACTCAAAGCGTAACGATACCCACAGGAGCAAGCACTACGGCTCGCATCAAAATAAAATGTTCCAATAATATTTTCTTTGACGTAAGTAATACCAACTTTATCATTGCAGCCCTAACTCCGACACCGATACATCTTTTGTCTTTCAGAGCTGAATCGGCTCAAAAAAGCATCCAACTACGATGGGCAACCGCCAACGAATTGAACTTCAAAGGTTTCTCTTTGGAGCGCAGCAGCGACCCCAAAACTGGATTTATTCCCATCACTTGGGAAAGCGCGAAAGGAGGAAGTACCCAATACAACTATATTTTTGTGGATAAAAATGTAAGCACTAACGTAGTGTATTATTACCGATTGAAGCAATTAGACAACGATGGAAGTTTCAATTACTCCAATATCGAATCTGCTCAACTTTCAGGAAAAAGCGACTGGAACGTAAGTCTTACGCCCAATCCTGCGACGGCTGAATTTAAGATTGAGTTGCCCGACAACAAGAGTGTAGGAGATTTGAAAATAAGTATTTTGGCTTCCAATGGTCAGCTTTTGCGCGAGCAAACATTGACAAAAGAAGAATTGGAACAATATCGTTTTGATATTTCGACGCTCCAAAGCGGCATTTATTTAATCAAAATCAGCGACGAATCGCAGACTATTTTTAAGAAATTGGTCAAAAAATAAATTGATTTTTAGGAAGAAATGTAAAAAAATTAGAATAAAAAAGAACGCCGACTTTCGCAATGAAAGTCGGCGTTCTTTTTTAATAAGTCTTGAACAACAAATATCGAATCCTGAACAAGGAATACCGAATATCGAAAACCGACGCAACTCAAAAAGCTGTCCCTAAATAATTTTAGGTATTGGCAACAGCTTTAGCTGTTGTATAAAAAAAATGGTGCATCGGCTTTAGCCAAATACATGCCACAAGCGAGTCGTTTAGGCTAAAGCCAATACCAATTATTATTCGTTGCCCAACTGCTAAAGCAGTCGGCTATTAATGCAGACTAAATAGGCGTAAGTACTTAACATGAGTTAATCAACTGATGTCTAAAACTAAAAACTTCTTACTTTTATTTGCTTTCGCCTCTAATCAACTCAATGTAACCACTCAAAAGCTGGGGAGCAGCAGAAGTACCGCCGCCCAATCGCTGCTCAAAAACTTGGCAAGTGTAAAAATACGCACTTTCGGCAAGCTCTTTTCCTTGTAGGTTTTTGCCGTCCCAATTAATGTCAGGGTCAGAAGTCTGGAAGACCAATTCTCCCCAGCGATTGAAAATTTTGAGGTCTATTTTTTGAATAAAACGATACGGATATGGTTTGAATCTGTCATTTTGTCCGTCGTTGTTGGGCGTAAAAGCGTTGGGAAGTTTGTAAAGCGGACAATTATCTACACACACTGTGTTACTTTTTGGACTTTCATTGCCCAAAGTATCCAACGCGCTGACGGCGTAGCAGCCCGCAATACCGTTTTCGGACGGGCGATGTAAGAAAGCAGTATCGCTCGCGCCTTCGATAGTGAAAAGCAAAGTGAGCGGTTGGGCGGCAGAGGGCGAAAAATAGACTTTGTAGCGCGCAACTCCTTGATTACCAGCACAAACTTCGTTAGGGTTAGTCCAATGAAGCAGATTTTCTAATTCTTTTATCGCATAAATAGACGGATTGCAGACATTGAAAACTCGCAGTCGTGGCGGACAAGGCGGCACGGTATCCAACGGAATACCACAACTTTCTTGCGAAAAATTGAGAATTGGATTTATCACATTCGGGATTCCATACGAGCCGATGGACTGAATTTTGTAGCAGTATTTTTGTCCATTGTTCAGATTTTTATCCGCATAAAACGGCTGTAAAACGAATCCAATGGAGTCAAAAATTCCAGTCGCATCGTTTTTTCTAAAAATAATATATTTCGTGTTTTGCCAAGGAACGTCAAACTGCCAACTCAAATTATTTCGTTGGTCGGTAGAAGCAACATTCAAAAAAACAGATGAGCCAACTTCCGAAAAACCCAACGGCTGCGCGTCGCCTCTCACATAAAAAGCGATTTTGTAGCTGTACGGTCGCGCTTCGGTATTCAGATTGTTGTCAATAAAAATCGTGTCGTTGAGTCCAGCGAAAGTCGAGCTACTAAAAGTCGCTCCCGCTACTTCTGTCATACCAGAAGCCGT
>JAYWGG010000116.1:0-2502 GCA_043778415.1 Saprospiraceae bacterium | reverse complement strand
TCTCAACCTCTGACGTAAGTTGTGTAAATTCTCTACCATTCCCGTCGCTTTTCCAAACTATATCTTGTTGATAATCAACGTTTTCGAAGCGATTATCGTACTGAATCATTTGCTCAAAAACGTCTTTGAAAAGTCTGTCTTTGTCGTCCGCCAGCTGAATTTGGACATGAAGTTTGCGGTCATTTTTTTCTCCTTTTATTGTCACAAAAAGCGACCTTCCTTGTATCATTCCTTGATTTACCAAACGTTTGAAAGGCTCGTTGGTAGGTACTTTTTTTAAATCAAACAACAATTTGTGCCAAAATCGAGAGTAGAGCAAATGCCCGACGGCGTGTTCTGCTCCGCCAATGTAAAAATCCACGTCCTGCCAATAATTGATGGCATCTTGGCTCGCAAATTCCTGCTCGTTGAGTGCGTCCATGTAGCGCAAAAAATACCAACTCGAGCCTGCAAATCCGGGCATAGTGTCCGTTTCGCGTGTCCAACCGTTGGGCAAATTTACCCAATCTGTCGCTCGCGCAAGGGGAGATTTTCCGCCCGATGCAGGCTTGAAATCCTCCAACGCGGGCAGCAAAAGCGGCAGTTCTTCGAGCGGCAACGCGTGTGGGATTCCGTCCGTATCATACGCAATAGGGAAGGGTTCGCCCCAATATCGTTGCCGACTATAGTTTGCGTCACGAATCTTATAATTTATTCGTTTTTTTCCGATATTTTTCGCCTCTATTCGCCCAAACATCGTCTGAATAGCTTGCGGTACTTCCATGCCATTGAGAAAATCCGAATTGATGATAACTCCCAACTTATCATGCAGCGATGCGTTGGGATATTTGCTTTTATCCACCACATCAACTATCTGTAAATCAAACTTTTGTGCAAATGCTTGGTCGCGCTCATCGTCGCTTGGGACAGCCATAATCGCACCAGTCCCGTAGTCCGAAAGTACATATTCGCCTATCCAGATCGGGATTTTTTCGCCCTTGAATGGGTGCTGGACGTATGCACCCGTGAAGGCACCAGTTACTTCTTTTGATTCAGATTGCCTGTCACGTTCAGAGCGACTCTTTACATATTTTATATAATTTTCAATTTCAATTTTTTGATTTTTTGTCGTTATTTGTGACACTAACGGATGTTCGGGAGCTAAAACCATAAAAGTCGCTCCAAAAATCGTATCAGGGCGCGTGGTAAAAATTTCTAATCGTTGATTTTGCCCTTCGATATCGAAGAACATCGTCGCTCCTTCGCTGCGCCCAATCCAATTTCGCTGCATGGATTTGAGTGCGTCTGACCACTCCAAAGGTTCCATATCGCGCAGCAAACGCTCGGCATACGCTGTGATTCGGAGCGACCACTGGAGCATCGGTCTGCGCTCCACGAGGTGTCCGCCGCGCTCCGAAAGACCGTCTTTTACTTCGTCGTTGGCAAGTACTGTCCCGAGGGCTTCGCACCAATTTACGAAGCCCGTCTTGCGGTACGCCAAGCGATAATTCATCAATATTTCGTCTTGCTGCTTGGCGTTCATAGCTCTCCAATCCGATGCAGAAAAAATATTTTCTTGCGTAGAAGCGGCTGAAATTCCAGTATTTCCTTGTGTTTGGAAAGTTTTTATTAGCTCCGCAACGGGTTGGGCAGAATTTGAAAAATTATTGTAATAGTGACTGAACAACTGAATGAAAATCCATTGCGTCCACTTGTAATAAGTAGGGTCGCAGGTTTGGACTTCTCTGCTCCAATCGTAGCAAAATCCCAGATTGTCGAGTTGTTCGCGGTAGCGGCGAATATTTTTTTCGGTAGAGTCGGCGGGATGCACGCCTGTCTGAATAGCAAACTGCTCGGCGGGCAGCCCAAAAGCATCGTAGCCCATTGGGTGCAGCACATTGAACCCAGAAAGGCGTTTGTAGCGCGCAAAAATATCAGAGGCGATGTAGCCGAGCGGATGCCCGACGTGCAAACCAGTCCCCGAAGGGTAGGGAAACATATCCAAAACGTAATATTTTGGACGTTGGCTGTTATTTTCGACCTTGTAGGTATTGTTTTTTATCCAATACGACTGCCATTTTTTTTCGAGGCTCGCTGTGCCGTCGGCTTCTTTTCGCGGACTGTAATCCATTGTTGTCAAATATTTTTCAAAATAATAGTACAAAATTCAGGACGCAAAGGTAGAAAAAAGGTAGAAAATTTTGACATAAAACGAATTTAGGTGAGAAATTTTGCTGCCAACGCCTGACACATTCGCAGTCTTACTGAATATCTGTGGGGCGACGGATTTTTTCAGCAGTTTTTGCTCGCATTTGTAGGGTGATTTTGTGTATTTTTAGATTTTTTTTTTTATTCCTGTTATATGTTTGTTTGAGACAGATTTAATCTGTCTTGACGGTTCAGCCAGAAAAAATAATCTATCTTTTCAGGCTGTTTGCTGGTGTAGTTGGGCGAAAATACTTGGTTGAATACCTTTATTAGGTTGAAAAAACGGTCGTAAAGTTTGACTTTCACATAGACCAC
>JAYWGG010000115.1:0-7095 GCA_043778415.1 Saprospiraceae bacterium | reverse complement strand
TCTTGCTCAACTTTCCTTTCTCGAAGTGCATTTCGACGAAATACATTCCCGCAGGAATTTGCTTGCGCTGAATCTCATACGAATTAGCATTGATATTGAATTGAGAGTCCACAATTCGTCCTTCTACGTCATAAATGACGATGTGGCGAATCGGACTGTTTTCCTCTGATACTACTTGCACACTTCCGTAAGCAGGATTTGGCGACAAAGTGACTTTTACGTCAGCTTCTTTCAACACATCTTCTGTTCCGCTCACCAAGTCCGCACAAGAAGCCAATTTCAACTGCTTGCACGCGCGCGGCGCGTAGAATTTTATGATAGTGTCAATATAAACTAAAGCCTTTGCTTTGGTCATATTTGGGTTTGTGTTCAAACCAGCTAAATGGTTTGGATTACTTGTAGACCAGAAATCCCAAGGCGACGCATCTGTAACCAAGAATACTCCGTTGCTGTCTTTTGCGTTTCCGTAGATCGGGAACAGACCGAAATAACCTTCATTCTTGGAGTTGGCTTTTGCTCCGTAAGGGTCAAAAGCAGGTTTGATTTTCGTAAAGTTGGCATCAAGACCCAAAGCGTGTGCTTTCTTTTGGACTTCGTAGCTACCTTGAACTCTTACCACAGGCAGTGGAGTCGGAGGCACTGGTACAAACAAAATATCGTCTTTGTAAGGCGCATAGGGGTCGTACGGGCAATGGAAAGAAATACCCGGTGTAGAGGCAGAATCCAACCAAGAAATATCACCCAAAGCTCCGCCCAAATTGACATACATCTGGAAATCTGAATTGTGATTGAGCCAGTTGCCTTTGCAAAGTGTGTCGCCCGTTGGCGGTGGTCCCGGATTAGGCGTTCCGTCAGCATTCGGTGGCACAAAACCATTGTTTTTGCCTTCTATATCACTGTTGATAAATAAGAAAACACCTGGAGCGACTTGTACTTTTTCGATTACCATTGGAAGACCATTGGAGCCAACGAACTTTCCAGCAGGATTGGTAGTAGTTACTATTTCTGTATATTTGTTCAAAGTGGCTGCCGCCAAAGCGATGTAGCCGCCTGTTCCTTGACCCCACATTACGATTCGGTTGGTGTCAATTTTGAATGCTGCTGCGTTTTCTTTGAAAAAACGGACACAAGTTCTTGCATCTTGCACTCCACGATACGCTGCGTTGATGAGCGTGTTGTTTCTTCTTTCAGGGATAGAGTTCAAAGGGTCCCAGCCCAAACGATAGTCCGCAGAAGCTACTACGTAACCCATTTTAGCTAACTGTGTGCTGATTTCGACTGCCGTAGAGTCGTCAAATCTTCCACTTGGGCTACCATTCTGTGGGTTTGGCAGGAAGTTTCCTGTGTGGAGATAGATGACCAAAGGGCGTTTAGCGGCAGTGTCGCCAGTTGGTTGATAAACGTCCATACCGAGTGGTTGCTTCAGGGTGCGACCCGTAGAAGGCACTGCAAGGATTGTAAAATTTGCTCCGTACGCCAGTCTATTGATTGTCACGTCAGAGAACACTGGATTGAGGAAGCGCACACTTTGAGCATTGGTGCTGAAAGCGGCTAACAAAGACAGTGCAAAGCAAGCTAAAATGTTAAATTTTTTCATTTTAAAAATTATTTGATTAATTAATTATTTGTTTGTTTGTTTGAGGCGGACAAAAGTAATACATATAATGGTATTTTAAATAAAAAAATACAATAAATATGACATTTTTATTTTTTCCTTATTTCTTCTTTTATTTTTTCTTAAAATCATAAACCATTGAGAAATAAATCAGCCTACCGATGAGCGGTCCGCCGTAGGTTTCGTAGTGTTTATTTTCCAAAAGATTGGCTGCGCCGAGCTTGAAAATGGTATTGATTTTTGGCACTCCCAAGCTCACCTGTGCGTCCAACAAGCCGTAATCCCTTATAAAACCTGAAAATTGTGGCGAGCCTTCAAACAAAAATCCTTTCACAAACTTATAGTTCATACTGAATCCTACGTTTTCGATTTTCTTACTTCCTAATTTCACGACCACATCTCTACCCGACAAGCCGAGATTAAATTTGTGTTCTGGCGTGTTGAAAGCGGGAATAATAGGGTCGTCGGCGAAAGTTTTATTGAGCTTATTCCACGAATAATTTCCTGAAACCTGATAGTATTTGGAGAAAAAGTAGTTTAATCCGATAGAAAAACCTTGTGTCGTGACAGTGTTGGAGGAGTTGGCGGCGTAGCGATAGGCTTGCGTATTTTGTGGCAAACCAGTTACTTGGTCGAACTGCGACGAAATTCCGATTTGGTAGCCCAAAAAGTCGTTGTAGATACTAAAATAATAACTCGCGTCCATAAAAAGTTGCTCAAAAAACGTAGTCCGATAGCCCAACTCGAAAGTTTTTACTTTCTCGGGACGCACGGCGCCAATGTTAAAATATTTCAAGTTTTTGAGATTTTTTAAGTCCAAATAATCTCTGAACGACTGGACGGTTATCAGGCTATCCACGCCCGTAAGATTGCCCGCGAGAATAGCTGGACCCACATTGAGAAACAAATATTGGTCGGTCAAAGTAGGATTGCGAATGGCGGACGAAAACGAAAGTCGCACAACGTCCACCTTATTCGGCTGCCAGACCAAAGAGGCGGCAGGCGAAAACAGATAGTTGAAGTTTTGATTTTTATCCATTCGCGCGCTCAAAGTTGCTTTGAGTTGCTTGTCGAGAAAGCGTTTTTCTACGCCGCCATAGATACCGTACTCGAAGTTGCTCAACACCACGCCCGCCGTATCTTTAAAAATCGTACCGTCGGAATTGGGTCTATACAGTCGTCCATTCGCCCCAACGGTGAGTGCTTCCGCCCAAGTCGGCGCAAATTTATATTCTCCGTGCAGGTGGTAAAGAGCAGATTTGTCAAAAAATCGCGAGCCAGCGTTTGCGTCGCGCTTGTTGGATTTGGTAGAAGTTATTCGGTTGAACTCGTCCGTAAAACGCTGCGTTCCCGGCTGATAATACGCTACGCCTGTGCCTACGATACTTTTAGAAGTGTCCGAAAGCGCGCGCGCGTTGCTGTGGTACTCGCTCAAAAAAGCAGTATTGTCCCCCAACCATTTGTAGGCAGCCGTAGAGTCGAAGGTGGTGCTTACGATTCCTGTCACGGGGTCAATAAAAATTTTGAGTTGTGGGTAGCCGGCTTCTTTCATTTTATCCAGCACATTGGAGTTCCAATATTTTAGATAGTCGCTGCCCCAGCGGTCGCTTGCTTTTGACTTTCCTTGCAGCAGCAAGGCTGTAAAATAGGGGTCGTAGGAGTTTCCAGCGTCCTCGTTGGTGGCGTAAGCACGAATAAAAAACTTATCGCGTTTGCGAAATTCCACTCTATTCTGAAAAAATAAAATGTCTTTCAAGCTGAACCTGTTGTCGCCTTGATATACCGTAGTTCCGTTTCCGAGGCTAAAAGAGTAGATAAGTTCTGGCGATTCGTCCTTCAAGGACGGCGAAGTGCGGAGGTGAAAAGCGGCGTTTGCCTTGATATTTCGGGTGTTGTAATCCACCAAGTCGGTTTCTTTGTAGCCTGTGCGGTGCAAAGTTCCGATGCCAGAGTTGGGGCGCAGCAAGTCCTGCGAATAATCCAAAGTCGCCGAAAATTCGTCGCCATATACATTGACTTTGTCGAAGCCGCCCGGATTATTTTTCGCTGATTTGCTACCAAACACAGGGTCATAATTCTCTGCGCGCCAGTCGTCGGCTCTCAAATAGCTAAAATTTAGTTTGTAGGCAAAAACATCGAGTCCTTTTTTGTTCTTAATTGCGTCCGCCCAGCGAATAGCACCCTCAAAAAGTCGTCTTTCGCCTCCTTTCAGCATCACGCCCAAGCCTTTCTGATAGAATGGATTTTTGGTTTCCATACTGATTACGCCGTTGAAAGCATTGGGACCATAAAATGCCGAACTCGCTCCTACGATGATGTCGGCTTTTATTACGTCCAACTCTGAAGTCCCCAGAAAATTTCCGAGCGAAAAATTCAAGCCCGGCGACTGATTGTCCACGCCATCTATGATTTGGAGGGAGCGGACGGGACTTGTGGAGTTGAAGCCGCGCGTATTGATGATTTTGAAGCCCAAGCTGGCTGCCGTCAAGTCCACGCCTTTGAGTGCGCCCAATCCGTCATAAAAGTTGGCGGCGGGCGTTTCTTTTATCGCCAGTACGTCGATGGATTCGATGGTGAGCGGTGCTTCTTTTTGCTTGTCCGAGATTCGTTGCCCTTTGATTTGGACATCTACGAGTATCACGGCATCGTCCGCCATTTTGATGGTCAATTTTTCTTTGGCGGAGGCGACGGCGATTTCTTTTTTGGAGTAGCCGATGTAAGTGACTTCCAAAAGAGCTGGAAATTTGGAAATTTTTATTTCAAAATTCCCATCAAAATCCGTCGAAACGCCGTTGGTAGTTCCTTTTTCTAAAATGGCGGCTCCGATGAGAGCTTCGTCCTTGTCGTCGGTGACTTTACCTTTGAGCAAGTTTTGGGCGTTCAGGAATGCCGCAAGCGAAATAAAAACAGCTACAACAAGGTACTTTTTACCCCAGATTGGGTGTAGATTTTTTTGCATAATCGAAATTCAATTTTGTGTTTCATACAATTTGACCAAACAAGATAAGAAGATTTTTTATTTGGTTGCTATTTTTTTGCAATATTATAAAAAATTTTTTCGTCGAGATATTTTTTTTTGCGAACTGAACTTATACAAAGAGAGAAATAAAGCGTAGTATTAGAAGTGCGTCTAAGTACTTGTGCATAATTACTTTCCTTTAAAAATCCCGAAGGGATTAAATGTTTATAAAAGACAAATGCCCTATATCTGCGACTCCTTCGGGGTCGGACGCGATGTATCATATATTTTTCTATAAATGTTTGATGCATATTGCATCAGGTTGTAAAACTGTTTTTTTACTTAAAATAACTTGCTCATTTTTTTTGCTGAATTAGAACCAATCACTGCGTTATTTTTTTCGTTACAGTGCGCTGCGTTGCGCCTCAAAATGCCTTGTTACTGATTGAATTTATTTTAGAAAAATTCAGTACTTTATTTTTTCTTCATTTCTTATAAATAAAAACGTAACTTTGTTTAATAATTTAACAACAAAAGCAACAATGTCAGTTTATATCAATCCATACACCGATTTTGGTTTCAAACGCCTCTTTGGAGAAGAAGCGCACAAGGAACTGTTAATTGATTTTTTGAACGAATTGCTGCCTTTGAGCAGCAAAATTGCGACCTTGACGTTCAAATCTCCCGAGCAAATGGGCGACACCTCGAGCAATCGCAAGGCAGTCTATGATATTTATTGTCAATCGGCGGACGGTGCTTTTTTTATCGTAGAGATGCAAAAAGCATTTCAAGAATACTTTAAAGACCGCACCATATATTATTCTACGTTTCCGATACGCACGCAAGCGAAGAAAGGCAAATGGGATTATCAGCTGTCAATGGTGTATTGCGTAGCTATTTTGGCTTTCGAGTTTGGAAATGAGGAATTATTGGAAATCGACGAGGAGATTTTTGAGGAGGATTTCTACCACGAAGTGCAGCTAAAAGACCAACGCAATCGCGTATTTTACCCCAAGCTGAAATACATTTTTTTAGAAATGCCCAACTTCAATAAAACGGAAGACCAACTTACCAACCGCTTTGAAAAGTGGATTTATTTTCTGAAAAATTTAGAAGATTTTACCGAAATTCCAAGCATCTTGAACGAACCGATTTTTCAAGAAGCCTTCGAGGTAGCCAAAGTCGCTAATTTTAACCAAACCCAATTAGACGCTTACGAAGAAAGTTTGAAGGATTATCGAGATTATCACAACACGATGGACAGTGCGGTAGGGAGCGCGGTAAACAAAAAAACAAAAGAAACGATAATTCGTACCTTAAAAAGAGGTAAAACTGCTTTAGAAGACATCGCAGAAGACAACGACGTTCCACTTGAATTAGTGCTGCAAATTCAAGAAGAAATGAAGAAAACATAATTTATTCTATCCAAAAAAATACACCGATGCCAGAACTTATGTACAATCAAAGTTTGAAGGATTATCGCGATTATCACAACACGATGGATAGTGCGGTAAAGGTCGCTGTAACTGCTGCACTTAATGAGCAAACAAAAGAAACGATAATTCGCTTATTAAAAATAGGAAAATTATCATTGGAGGAAATCGCAGAAGCAAACGATGTTCCGCTTGAATTAGTGCTGCAGATTTAAGAAGAAATGAAGCAGTAAAATTTACTCAATCATAAAAAAAACACCTTGTAAGTCATTTTACAAGGTGTTTTTTCTTTTTAAAAACGTCGTCAGGCAACTATTTTGGAACTAACTTCGTCAATCATTTTATAAAACGAAAGACCGATGAAAATTTTTGAGCTGATAAGAAGAGTGTCCGATGAGGAGTTGGTGGAGCGGTGTCAGAAAAACGAGGCGCGCGCACAAAAAGAACTTTATGAGCGATTTGCTCCCAAGATGTTGGTCGTCTGCAAGCGGTATGTGGTTCGGTACGAGATTGCCGAAGAATTGATGTCTAATGGTTTTATAAAAGCATTTAAGGCGGTCACAAATTTAGAAAAAGTGAGTAGTTTTGGAGGTTGGTTGCGCCAGATAATGGTGAGAGAATGTTTGGATTATTTGAAGTCCGTCAAGTTAGAATATGCGTCTTTCGACGAGATTTTGCAAACGCCAGCGTCCAAAGAATTTGATATTCAGGCGGAATTGCAGGCGGAAGATTTATTAAAAATTGTAGAAAATTTGCCCGCAGGCTATCGCACCGTTTTCAACTTATATGCGATAGAAGGTTTTAAACATTTTGAAATCGCTCAACTGTTGGGAATTTCTGAAAGTACGTCCAAAACTCAACTGATGAAGTCACGGGATTGCTTGCAAAAAATGATAATTGAGTTAGAAAACAATGAAAAAAAAAGCAATGAAAAAATTGGATAAATACTTCAAAAGCAAGCTGTTAGCACACCAAATAGCTCCTTCCCCGAAGGCGTGGGAGCGTGTGCAGGAGGGTTTGGAGCGTCCGCGTCGAAAGGTAAAAATTGGGGCTTGGTTGGCGGCGGCTTCGGTGCTGCTGCTGCTCTG
>JAYWGG010000114.1:0-2504 GCA_043778415.1 Saprospiraceae bacterium | reverse complement strand
TTAAAACATTTTGTTTTTTTATTTTAAAATAAAATTGTATCTTCGCCCCAATTCTGAATTTTTAGCATAAAAATGAGCAACAACAACGACCGAATCATCGCCCTCGACGGAATGTACCAAGACTATTTTTTGGATTACGCCTCTTACGTCATTCTCGAGCGCGCCGTCCCCGCCATCGAGGACGGCTTGAAACCCGTGCAGCGAAGAATCCTTCACGCCCTGCGCGAGATGGACGACGGACGGTTCCACAAAGTTGCCAACGTCATTGGGCAGACAATGCAATACCACCCGCACGGCGACGCTTCTATCGGCGATGCAATGGTCGGATTGGGACAGAAAGATTTGATGATTGACACGCAAGGCAACTGGGGCGACGCACGCACGGGCGACGGCGCAGCAGCTCCCCGCTACATCGAGGCGCGCCTTACGAAGTTCGCACTCGAAGTGGCATTCAATGGGCAAACGACCGACTGGCAAGCTACTTACGACGGGCGGAAAAAAGAGCCGATAGCCTTGCCGATGAAATTTCCGTTGCTGCTTTCGCAGGGCGCGGAGGGAATCGCAGTGGGGCTTTCTACCAAAATTATGCCCCACAACTTTCAGGAACTTATCAAAGCGTCTGTCTTGATTCTGAAAGGAAAACCCATCGAGTTGTTTCCTGATTTTATGACGGGCGGCTCGGTAGATGTGACCAATTACAACGACGGACATCGCGGCGGCAAGGTGCGCGTCCGCTCCAAAATAGTGCGCATAGACAACAAAACCCTCGCTATCAAAGAGTTGCCTTACGGCGTGACTACCGAAACGCTCATCGAAAGCATCTTGAAAGCCAACGATAAGGGAAAGATAAAAATCAAAAAAGTATCCGATAATACGGCGAAAGATGTAGAAATTCTTATCGAATTGCAGCTCGGCACCTCTCCAGATGTGACGATGGACGCGCTTTATGCTTTCACGGACTGCGAGGTGTCGGTGTCGCCCAACGCCTGCGTGATTATTGACAATAAGCCGCATTTTTTGACCGTAAGCGAGATTTTGCGTACCTGCACCGAAAGCACCAAACAACTTTTGAAGTGGGAATTGGAGATAAGAAAGCACGAGTTGGAGGAAAAATGGCATTTCGCGAGCCTCGAAAAAATATTCATCGAAAACCGTGTGTATCACGAAATTGAAGACAGCGAAACGTGGGAAGCCGCTCTCCAAACCATTGGCGAGGAGCTAAAAAAGTACTGTATCGCGCCTGCCGAAGTTCCAAAAACGCCGGACGGACGGCTGCGGCTGCACCGAAATATTACGCAGGAAGATTTGGTGCGATTGACCGAAATACGCATCAAACGCATCTCGAAGTACAACAAATTTCAAGCCGACGACCTGATGGCGGAGCTTGAACGCGAGCTGGAGCAAGTAAAACACGACCTCGAGTTTTTAAACGATTTTACGATTGCTTATTTTGAAAATCTTTTGAAAAAATACGGAAAGGGAAGAGAAAGACGCACCGAAATTACGGTTTTTGATACGATTGAAGTCGCAAAAGTCGCCGCCAACAACGCCAAACTCTACGCCAATCGAGCGGACGGGTTCATAGGAATGGGACTCAAAAAAGACGAATTTATTTGCGATTGTTCGGATATTGACGACATCATTGTGTTCCGAAAAGATGGCAATTTTATGGTTTCTCGGGTTTCTGACAAAACTTTTGCGGGAAAAGACATCTTGCACATCGCTGTTTGGAACAAAGCCGACGAGCGCACGACCTACAACATGGCGTATGTGGACGGGAAAGATGGAGTTATATATGTAAAAAGATTTAATGTGACCGCCATCACGCGCGATAAAGAATACGACCTTACGAAAGGCTCGAAAGGCTCGAAAATCCTTTATTTTTCTGCCAATCCCAACGGCGAAGCCGAGCGCGTAGAGGTAAAATTGACGCAGGGCAGCAAGGCAAAAATAAAAGTTTTCGACTTCGATTTTAGCGATATTGACATCAAAGGACGAGCCGCAGGCGGGAATATTCTTACCAAATATCCCGTCACAAAAATCAGCCAAAAAGAAGCAGGAAAATCCACGCTCGGTGCGCGAAAGCTGTGGTTTGACGACATCACGGGGCGGCTCAACAACGATTCGCGTGGTCTGTTTTTGGGCGAATTTGACACGGGCGACCATATTTTGCTGCTGCACAACGACGGCAACTTCGAACTCACAGACTACGAATTGACCAATCGCTACGACGCAAAAACGATGCTTTACATCGGCAAACTCACGCCCGAAACGGTGGTCAGCGCAGTGCATTACAATGGCGAAAAAGACTGGACGATGGTGAAGCGATTCAAAATCGAAACGACGGCGAAAGACCAGAAGTTTAGTTTTTTGACCGACCATAAAAATTCGCGATTGCTTTTTGCGTCCGTGAAAGAAAATCCACGCGTGCGCTACTCCATCAAATTACAAAATAAAAAGTTGCAAGGAGAAATAAACCTCGCAGAATTTGTGGACACCAAAGG
>JAYWGG010000113.1:0-2519 GCA_043778415.1 Saprospiraceae bacterium | reverse complement strand
AAATATCGGGCAAAAATCCAAAATGGTCGCAACAAATTCGCTTTCCAGTCCGCCCGATTCCCGTCTGCACTTCGTCGGCGATGAACAAAACATTTTTTTCTTTACACATTTTGTACGCCGCAGGCAAATAATTGGCATCGGGTACTACTACGCCCGCCTCGCCTTGGATAGGCTCTACCATGAATCCCGCCACGTTGGGGTCTTCCAATGCTGCCGCCAATGCCGCCAAATCGTTGTAGGGAACTATCTCGTAGCCGGGCATGAAAGGTCCAAAATTATTGGTGCTGCTGGGGTCGGTGGAGGACGAAATCGCTGCTAATGTGCGCCCCCAAAAGTTGCCGGCTGCGAAAATAACTTTAGCTTTGTTTTGCGGCACGCCCTTCACTTCGTACGCCCATTTACGGCAGAGTTTGAGGGCAGTTTCGCCGCCTTCCACGCCCGTATTCATCGGCAAAACCTTGTCGTAGCCGAAGTAATCGGTGATATATTCTTCGTATTTTCCCAACAAATTATTGTGAAAAGCGCGCGAGGTAAGCGTCAGTTTCTGAGCTTGCTCTTGCAAAGCGGCGATAATTTTTGGGTGGCAGTGTCCTTGATTGACCGCAGAGTAGGCGGAAAGAAAATCAAAATATTTTTTTCCCTCCACGTCCCAAACGTGAACTCCCTGACCTCTATCGAGTACGACCGGAATAGGATGATAATTGTGCGCTCCGCGCTCGGACTCTAATTGTATCAGCTCCTGTGAAGCGGAAATGGTTGCTATTGACATATTTTTTAAAAAATAATTTGTTAGGAAAGTACGCTCGCCACGTCAGACAACGGAAGATTGAACGCGTCGGCTACACCTTTATATACGACTTTTCCGCCCACAATGTTCAGCCCCAAAAGTAATTCGTGGTTGTCTTTGCAAGCCTGCTTCCAACCCTTGTTCGCTAATTGCAATGCGTAGGGAAGTGTGGCGTTGGTGAGCGCGCTGGTGGACGTGTAAGGCACTGCGCCGGGCATATTGGCTACGCAATAGTGAACCACGTCGTCAATGATATACGTCGGATTGTCGTGCGTAGTCGGCTTGCAGGTTTCGATGCAGCCGCCTTGGTCAACGGCGACATCAACGACTACCGTACCCGGACGCATCATTTTCAGCATTTCGCGAGTAATCAAATGCGGTGCTTTTGCTCCCGGTATCAAGACCGCGCCTACTATCAAATCCTGTGTTCCGATGAGGCGACGAATGTTGTATTCGTTTGAAAATAAGGTAGTTACGTTGGCGGGCATCGTGTCCGAAAGGTAGCGAAGGCGGGTCAGATTGATGTCCATAATAGTCACTTGCGCGCCCAATCCTGCCGCCATGCGAGCGGCTTGAGTGCCGACTATTCCGCCACCCAACACCAATACTTTGCCCGGCTCTACTCCGGGTACGCCGCCGAGCAAAACACCGCGTCCTTTGACGGGTTTTTCCAAATATTTTGCGCCTTGCTGGATAGCCATTCTACCCGCCACTTCGGACATCGGAATGAGCAACGGCAGCGAGCGGTCGGCGGTTTCGACGGTTTCGTAAGCCAAACAAATCGCCTTACTTTTTATCATAGCGTGCGTGAGCGGCTCGTAGGAAGCAAAATGGAAGTAAGTAAATACGAGTTGGTTTGGGCGAATCATTGCATACTCGGACTCAATCGGCTCTTTGACTTTCATAATCATCTCAGCGATGTCGAAGACGGATTTTGCGTCGGGGAGGATTTTGGCACCAGAGGAAACGTACTCTCCGTCGGAGAAGCCGCTTTCGCTGCCAGCAGAAGTTTGAATATAGACGGTGTGATTGCGGCGAGTCAGTTCTAATGCGCCTGCGGGGGTAAGAGCAACGCGGTTTTCGTTGCTTTTAATTTCTTTTGGAACTCCAATAATCATGTTGCGAACTTGGTTTTATTTTAGTAATTGGTCAAAATAGTCCGCAAATATACATAAAAAAAGCTCGTAACTTTTTACGAGCCCAAAAAAACGAATTTTTATTATTCTTTAACCAAAACTTACATTACAATAAATAGCAATATGTGTGCCAAAAATTACAATTTTTTGTAATGTGTTTAAAAAAATGAAAAAAATTTTGAAAAATATCAATTTTGGATAAAACCGACGAGATTGGAGGGCAAATAAGGGCAAAAAAAAAGCGCATGACTTTTCATGCGCACGAAAAAACGAATTTTTACGATTCTTTAACCAAAACTTACACATTAAAATAAAGTGCAATATCTGTGCCAAATATTACAATTTTAACAAATGTGTTAAAATAAATGATAAATTACTGAAATCATTTTTGCTCGACTGTAACGCTTCCCTATCCGCCGAAATGCGTTAGCTTCAGATATAAAATTTTTAAATGGTTTTTGTATTAATTTCTGAAAAAAAATTTCAGAAAAAGTCTTACCGCGTCACAAAAAAATATTTAAAAATATTTTTTCTGCAAAAAAATACTTCGATAAAATATTATTTCTATATTTGGACTTTAAAATATTAATCCAATT
>JAYWGG010000112.1:0-7260 GCA_043778415.1 Saprospiraceae bacterium | reverse complement strand
ACAACGGCGCAGAAAATTGGTATCAGAAAGTCATCATCCAGCGATGAAAAAGCTGAAACGTAACAAAAAAAAGTCCCAACAAGAGCGCAGCTCCCGACGGGACTGTATAGGCTTTCGGCAACGCTGCCCAACGGCAAGACTTGGACGAACACCCTACAAATCATCAACAACTAACACACTCAAAAAAAGCCCTGCGCACCTGTGCGGCGCGTAGGACTTTTTTACTTTTTCCTCATTTCTTAAAAACTTCCAACCATGCTAAAATACGCATTCATTCTCTTTGCTTGCTGTTTTTTGAGTCCGCTTGCAGCACAGATAACCCCGCCAAATTGTTACGATTGTAAGTGGGTATTAGGCTATGATAGCAATGAACTTGATGTGCCGGGCGGCGGCGCAATATTTGACTTCAATATCCAACCTACTCAAATCAGTTTTTTTAATAAAAAAATTCATATTGATTTTACGAGTGCTTGCACTTCCGACCGATACGGAAATTTACAGATGTACAGCAACGGCTGCGCAGTGTATGGCAAAGACAACATCAAATTAGAAAACGGTGGCGGCTTGAATCCGGGAGTATGGTACAACGGTTATTGTACTGGCGACGAAAATATAAATGGTTACATCGCTCGGCAAGGAATGATTATTTTGCCTTTTCCAGACCGCCCCGACCAATACTGTATTATTCACAAGACTATTGATAGCATAACGCTGCCCGATTACGGTCTTGGTGAGCATTGCCGCCGCTTGAACTCTACGGTGGTAGATATGTCGCTCAACAACGGAAAAGGAAAAGTAACTCAAAAAAATACTATCATTACGCAAGATACGATTTCTTATGGTCAGCTGATGGCGTGCCGCCATGCCAATGGGCGGGACTGGTGGTTGCTTTCTGCCAAAATCTTATCCGACAAATTTTACCGCTATCTGCTTTCTCCCGAAGGCGTAGCATTGGTAGGCATCCAGACGGTGGATAGTTTGATGACCAGAGAAGATGACATAGGGCAGGCAGTGTATTCGCCCGACGGCACAAAATACATACGCAATCGCTACGACGGAGTAGATATTTATGATTTCGACCGATGCAGTGGCATCATCAGCAACCATCGCTTTATTCGGTTGGGGACACAAATTTCTTCGTCTGGTTCGTCCGTATCGCCCAACTCTCGGTTTTTATACGTTTCGACTGGCTCCAAGCTCTATCAGTTTGACTTGGAGGCAGCCAATATTGAATCAAGCAAAACCCTGATTGCAACGCCCGACAATCCAGAAAGTAATTTCTATCAGCAGCTGTTGGGTGCCGACGGCAAAATATATATAATACCAGCCGCAACTATCGAATTGATGCACACCATAGAAAGCCCGAATCTAAAAGGCGACTCTTGCAATTTACAACAGAACAATATATCGCTTCCGTGCTACAATGCGTTTTCCCTGCCCAATATGCCCAACTTCCGCCTCGGGCGGCTCGTCGGTAGCTCCTGCGATACGCTCGCCACTGCGATAGCGGAGGTAGAGCAGCTGGGGGAGTTGAGGGTGCAGCCCAACCCTGCCACCGACCTCCTACACATAGCGTACCATACAGAAAATACGACTGCCCTCACCGTCGCCATCAGCGACTACACCGGCAAAAAAATCCAAACCCTCTCGCTCGACCCCGCCAGCGGCAGCCTCGACATCAACACCTCCGCCCTGCCCAACGGCTTGTACCTCTGCACCCTCTACGACTCCGCCACCCACCGACAGCAATCCGTAAAGTTTGTAGTGATGAGATGAGAGAAATAAGAACGCCGTCAAGGTTATTAAAATAACCTTGACGGCGTTCTCATTTTTAACAATAATTTTGTAAAATCATTCCCTCAAAAACTCCAACTCCTTCTCGGAGTCTTTAAAGCGGGCGATGACGGACGGGGCGGACGGAGTTTGGTCGTCGCGGCGGTGCCGAACCACATAATCCACGCCTTCGATAATATCCGAGCTGACTTCTCCAAAAAAACGCGGAAACGGCGTTCCGTGTACGTTGGCGGAGGTCGAAGTCAGGGGTTTGCCGAGCAGTTGGATAAGGTCGCGGCAAAATCCGTCGCGCGTCACGCGTATCGCTACGCTTCCGTTTTCGGCAACGGCGGCGGCAGGCAGGTTCGTCGCCTTATCATACACGACGGTCAGTGGGCGGTCATGAACTCGGAGCAGCGCGTCCACTTTGGGCGGCACGGCGGCGGCGTATTCGTGGAGCATCTCCAAACTATCCACCAACAAAATCAGCGATTTGGAGCTTGGGCGACCTTTCAGGGCGAAGATTTTATCTATCGCAGCCGTATTGGTAGCATCGCAGCCGATGCCCCAAATAGTATCTGTCGGGTACAAAATCAGTCCTCCGTCCAACAAAATATCCCGAACTTGAATCAAATCGTCTTTGTATTTCAACATAAATTTTTTTAGATAAGAATTAGTTCTCAAAAACGTTAAAATATTCTTAATTATTGTAGCGACCGAATTTTAGAAGCATACGAAATGTATCTTATGAATGAAAAAAAATAAGTAGTTTATTTTAGACGCATTCTATAAGACTCATTTATCAAACCAAACGGGCGTTCTGTCGTCCGCGACTCCATTGTAATTAAAAGTGATTTCTTCTTCGGCTTCTATGTCGCGGAGCGCGTAAATATCCAAAGTTTCGGCTTCAAAATTCATCTCGTATTCAGCGTTGGGCGTATAAGAATGGTTGTAAAGCGAGCCGTAGCCGAGTGCGATGGCGCAGGATTTTTCGTCGTCCCCCCACAAAAAGTAGTAATCGTGCAGCTTGCTGCTGTGGATTTTGGGCAAGTCTTCGGACGGCAACACCACGACAGGACAAATTTCTATCGGCTCGTCGGCGCAGATTTTTCGCTTCGCAAAAACGCCTCTGCCACCCAAATTACTCGGAGCAATGTAAATATGTAAATGTCGAAAAATCACGCTCGAGCAGTTTTTAAGTTGGTAATATACACGCCGATTAGGATTAAAAACATTCCTACAAGATGAAAAACAGTAATTTGTTCGCCGTCCCACATTCCTAAAACTACCGCCGTAATCGGCATCAAATAAGCGACAGTAGAGGCAAACAAACCGTTGGTCTGCTGTATCAAACGAAAATAGAGCAAAGAAGCTGCCACCGTACCTATCATCGAAAGTAAAAGTATGTACGAGAACGCCGTGCTTGCACCTTCAGCTTGTTGTATTTTATCTAAAAAATCCGTTGAAAACAAAATAAAAATAGCGGGTACTCCAATCAGTACAAAATTTATACTCGTCAATAAGCTCGAAGGGACAGTTTTTAGGTATGTATGAGTGGTATTGACTCCGATGCCGTAGAGGGCGCAAGCCAGCACCACCAACAAGCCGTACCAACTATTGCCGTCGGCACTGCCGCCGCCGTTTTTGCCCGAAAGTATCAGCACCGCAGCCCCTGCCAACCCAATAACCACGCCGACTATCGTGCGCCCAAACATCGGAGCGCGAAAAATCACAATCCCCCAGATGAGGGTAAACAAAGGAGTGAGCGAATTGAGAACGCCCGTCACGGAGCTGTTCAGATGTCGCTGTGCCAACGGAAAAAGCAACGCGGGAATACCACTTCCGCACAAACTGATGATAACAAAATATTTCAGTTTTGACCAGTCAATATCGCGCAGCCGCCACAAAAAAAAGGGTAAAAAAGAAACTCCCGCAAGGCTGATGCGCAGTGTAGCGACCTGAATGGGCGAAAAAACGACCAAGCCACGTTTCATAAAAAGATAAGAGCAGCCCCAGACTACACTCAATAAAATAAGGGTTAGCCAGTGGCGGAGCGAAGGATTTGTATCGGTGTTCAAAAGAATCGTAAGTTGAAAATAAGGGCAAAAGTAAGATTTTTGTTAGAGTTATTTTAACTTTTTTTTTGCGAAATTGTTGCGGCGCATAAAAACATAATACATTAGCAAAAGAAATCCGCAGCTCAAAAAAATATACGCAACTAACTTTTAAGTCGATTTTTTACCCAATATTTACAAATTCTTAACTACCTTTACCGTTGCAATGAATCACGAACCGACAATTACGAACATGGTAGAAGTAAAATTGTTTTCTGGCGTTTCTTCCAACTACGTCGCCACCGAAATCGCCGATTTTTATGGTCAAGCGTTAGGAAATTACAATTTATTTCGATTTAGTGACGGCGAAATGCAGCCCGTCATCAACGAATCTGTGCGCGGAGCTTACGTTTTTTTTATCCAAAGCACCTTCGGACCGTCCGACAACCTGATGGAACTTTTGCTGCTCATCGATGCCGCCAAGCGCGCTTCGGCGGGCTATATCACCGCCGTCATTCCGTACTACGGCTATGCACGACAGGACAGAAAAGACAAGCCGCGAGTGCCGATTTCCGCCAAATTAATCGCCAATTTGCTGCAAGCTGCTGGCGCAGACCGCATTATGACGATGGATTTTCATGCAGACCAAATACAGGGCTTTTTCGATATTCCGGTGGATCACCTTCGGGGAGAAGCTATTTTTATTCCGTACCTTCAAGAGTGCGATATGAGCAATGTGGTCTTTGCGTCGCCCGACGTAGGCGGCGTAAAAAGAGCCAGAAGCTATGCCAAATATTTTGCACGAGAACTCGTTATTTGTGACAAATACCGCAAACGAGCCAACGAAGTAGAAAGTATGACCGTCATCGGAGATGTGGCTGGAGCGGACGTGATTTTGATTGATGACTTGATAGACACCGCCGGAACCCTCTGTCGCGCCGCCGACTTACTGATAGAAAAAGGGGCAAAAAGCGTCCGCGCACTCATCACGCACCCCGTTTTGTCGGGAAAAGCCTACGAAAATATCGAAAATTCGCGGCTCACAGAATTAATCGTATGCGACACAATTCCGCTTCGGCAACCTTCCACCAAGATAAAAGTGCTTTCTACCGCCAAACTTTTCGCCCGCGCTATCCGCAACGTCCACGAACATCGGAGCATATCGGCTCTGTTTGTGGAGTAATAATCAAAAAAAGTATATCTTTGCAGTATGATTTCACTCGGTAAGTACGCAACGTTGGAAGTAATCAAGGAATTGAACTTCGGATTTTATTTAGATGCAGGTCCTTTGGGAGAGATTTTGCTGCCCATTCGTTACGCTCCCCAATCCCTTCGAATCGGCGACGACCTACGAGTTTTCATCTATTGCGACTCCGACGACCGCCCTATTGCCACCACCGAAATCCCGCTTGCGCAAGCCGACGAGTTCGCTTTTTTGAAAGTAAAATCTGTTTCTCAACACGGCGCTTTCTTGGAGTGGGGACTGATGAAAGACCTTTTTGTGCCTTTTCGGGAGCAACATTTACCGATGGAAGTCGGCAAATCCTACGTCGTGAGAGTCTATGTAGATACCGAAACCGACCGCATCGCCGCTTCGTCCCGTTTGGACGGGTTTATCAAAAAAACTGCCGTAAATTTTAAAGATGGTGACGAGGTAGAAATCATCGTTGCTATCCGTACGCCGATGGGTTTTCGGGTCATCGTCAATAGTCAATATTGGGGAATTATCTACGAAAGTGACATTTTCCAACCCTTGCGTCCGGGCATGAAGATGACCGCTTACATAAAGCTATTCCGACCAGACGGGAAGCTCGATATTTGTCTTCAAAAACAAGGCTATCGCCAGCGAATCCCCGACGCAGCTGATGTTTTGTTAGAAAAAATAAAAAAAACGCAGGCGAAATGCCTTGCGCTGACCGATAAAAGTTCGCCCGAACTAATATACAAGTCTGTACAAATGAGCAAAAAATCATTCAAACAAGCCGTCGGAAGTCTGTACAAGAATAAACTGATAGAATTAAAAGAAGACGGAATTTATTTAGTATAAAAAAAAGAAAAACAGCGTTTTTGTGACAAAAACACTTGTCATGTAAATAGATTTAAAATGCTGTCTTTCTGTATGAAAACCTAAAAAAATACAAATTTTGTCCGCCAAAGTATATTGACCAATAATTCTGAAAAAACTGCATATAAAATTTTTTTATTACCAAAAAAAATAATACCTTTGCGCTCTGTTAAAAATCTGCTACCTAATTTTTAGGTTTTGGCGGGTCTTGACGTATTTTTTTCAACATAAATTTTAACAAAAAAGTAATGGTTAAATTAAGATTACAGCGCAAAGGGCGCAAAGCAGCTCCGTTTTATCACATCGTGGTAGCAGACTCTCGCTCACCGCGCGATGGAAAATTCATCGAAAAAATCGGTACTTACAACCCAATGACGCAGCCAGCCACCATCGTTTTGGACAATGCAGCAGCATTTGAATGGCTCGGAAAAGGCGCACAGCCAACGGACACAGTAGCGGCAATACTACGTTTCAAAGGTGTAATGTACGAAAAACACTTGATGAGAGGCGTAAAAAAGGGTGCTTTGACAGTCGAGCAAGCCGAAGCAAAACTCAAGGAATGGATAGACTCCAAAGAGTCCAAAGTAGCGGGCAGAGCCGAAGCCGTGAAAGTAGAGAAAAAGGCTAAATTAGTAGCAATATCTGGTGTCGCGAAGCCAAAACCAGTTCCTGTCGTAGTTGCTCCAGTTGTCGAAGCAGCAGCACCAGCGCCAGTCGTGGAGGAAGTAATTGCTCCCGTAGTGGCTGAAACAGTGGCTCCAGTTGTTGAGGAAGTCGTCGCGCCTGTTGTGGCGGCGGCCGTAGAGGCAGCACCAGTTGTAGTAGAAGAAGTTGTTGTTGCTGAAGCGGCTCCAGTTGTGGAAGAGGTTGTTGCGGCGGCAGAGGAAGTTGTTGCACCAGCAGCAGAAGAAGCTCCTGCGGCGGCGGAAACAAGCGAAGAAAAACCTGCATAATATTTATATAATCTGCACAGTATCAACGGTTTAAGTTGATTGATAAAAAAAACATCTAACTCAAAGTTAGATGTTTTTTTTGTTAAGGAATGAAGAAAAAATCAGTAGTTTATTTTAGACGCGTTCCTAATACGCATTAGTAGCAAGCAAAACGAGAGTGCAGGCATATTCGGTTTCGATGCCTTTTTGCTTGGCTAAGTTTACCAATTCAGGATTTTCTGTACCCGGATTAAAAATAATTCTTTTGGGTTTTAAATTCAAAATATACTCGTATTGTGACTTCTGATTTTCGGGGCTTAAATAAAGCGTGACGGTATCAATATCGGTGTAATTAAGTTGGCTTGTTTGAATGATTACACCCGCTACCGTTCCATGTTTTAGCCCGATTGCTGCGACTTTATGCCCATGTTGCACG
>JAYWGG010000111.1:0-7330 GCA_043778415.1 Saprospiraceae bacterium | reverse complement strand
ACTTTTATAAAATATTACCTCATCAAGGGAGGCGAAAAGCCTTGTAAATAATCAGTTGCGATGAAAAGAACTTATCAACCATCAAGAAGAAAGCGCGTCAATAAGCACGGCTTCCGCTCTCGTATGAGCAGCAAAGACGGGCGCAAGCTATTGGCTCGCCGTCGCGCAAAAGGCAGAACTAAATTAACAGTTTCTGACGAAAAAGCAAACAAATAGTGAGTCGAAGTTAAGGCGTGGCTAAAAAATGGACAGTCCATTTTGGAAGCACTCTCAAGCGAAATAGAATATCAAATAGCAATTAACTGTTATTTGATATTCTCTCAAAAATGGTTTTTTATGCCGCTCAAATTACATTCCTTTCCCAAGCGAGAGCGACTAAAAAGCCGAAAAACCATTAGCAATTTGTTCAAGGGTGCGCACTCGTTCAGTGCTTACCCTTTGCGTCCTGTTTGGCATATTCTGCCTGCCGCAGACCTCAATACTGTGCCGTCCGTCCAGTTCGCTTTTACTGTTCCCAAAAAATCATTTCCTCACGCGGTGGATAGGAATCGCTTGCGTCGGCAGATGCGGGAGGCTTTCCGATTGCAAAAACACCTGCTAATACAGGGTTTGTCGGAGCGCAACGACTCCAATAGCTACGCCATGATGCTGCTCTACACCGCCAAAGAACCTCTGCCCTACGAAGCGATAGAGGCGAGCATCCAAAAAATTATCCGCAAATTTTTGGCGTGGAAAATAGACAAAAATACTACTGAAAGTCAGAAAGTTCAGTGACAGCCTCCTCACGAATAAAAAATTCCCGCTTCTTCTCGAATAGTGTCCATAAGCTCCATCAAATCGGTACTGAATTGGAGTGGTAGCAAGTTGCTTTCTGTTTTGCCTTCGGCAAGGCATCGCATGACTTCGCGTGCCTCGTAGGTGTAGCCGTTGCCTTCGTCCCACAAAAATTGGCGCAACTCGGGCGGTTTGTTATCGCTCTGAATCGTGAACCCTTCGTTGGGTCCGTGCCATCGATGATGGATTTTGATGCTGCCTGCCGTGCCGTAAATGCAGGCTTCCGAGTCCGTTTTGGTCACAATAGAAGAGTCCAATAGTGCAGTTTTCCCGCCTTCGTATTGCAGCAGCACAGCGCAACTTTCGTCCACCTTGCTGCGCCCCAGCGTCGCTACGGCTTTGACGACAGTTGGTTTTCCGAAGAGCAACAAAGAAAGAAAGACTGGATAAATGCCCACATCGAGTAGCGAGCCGCCGCCCAATCGAGGGTCAAAAATACGGGATTGAGGGTCGAATGGAGCACGAAAACCAAAGTCGGCTTTCAGCGTAGTCAGCGTACCGAGTTCGCCTTTTTCGATGATTTGCAGCACTTCGCCAAGCGTAGGCAAAAATCGAGTCCATATCGCCTCCATCAAAAAAACATTGTGCCGGCGAGCGGTCGCCACCATTTGCCGCACTTCGGCGGAGTTCATCGCCAAAGGTTTTTCGCAAAGCACCGCCACACCGCGCCGGAGGCAGCTCAAAGTAGCTTCGCAATGTCCTGTGTGGGCGGTTGCCACATACACAACGTCCAAACCAGCAACCTCCAAAAGTGCCTCATAATCTCCAAAAAAATACTTGATTCCGTATTGTGCAGCAAAGGTTTCGGCGCGCGTCGCAGAGGTAGATGCTACCGCCACGACCTCCGCATTTGGCAGCCGTTGGAGGTCTTGCACGAACTTGTGTGCGATTTTCCCCAAGCCTATCACGCCCCACTTTGTTGTCTTCATAGATGGTTTTTGGTTTATTACTTTTTTATTTCCAATCCCATTTGGGTTGCTTTTGCGTGCAGTTCGTCGCTTTTGGCGCGGTCGCCAGCCTGATAATAAGCCGTTCCTAAGTCAAAAGTTGCTTGCGCATTGTTGGGCTGTTGGGCGAGAACTTTCGTAAAAAAATCAATCGCTTTGGCGTGATTGCCTTGCACGCCGTTGGCAACGCCGAGCAGCCGCAGCACCTCCACGTCGTCGGGACGAAGTGCGACGGCTTGATTGAGGTATTCGAGCGCGCGGACAACGTCGCCACGCTGTTCGCCGTATTGTTTGCCCAAGTCCCGAAAGGCGATGCCGAGATTATTTTTGGCATCTCGATAGTTGGGGTCGATTTTGAGTGCCGACTGGTAACTTTCTACCGCCTTGTCGTAGTTTTTGAGGTGAAAATTAGTATTTCCCATCAGCAAATAGGCGTTTTTGTACGTTGGGTGGATTTCTATGGCGTGGTTCAGGTAGCCGATGGCTCGCTGGAACATAGCGGTTTTTTTGGCTTCATTTTTTTCTTCGTAAGCTGCCACGCGGTCGAGTTCGCCGGCTGCGGCATTGCAAAGTTTTGCACTGTTGGCAGAAGTATTTACGTCCGTCGTGAACAGTGTGAAATTATCTTTCCAAACCGTATTTCGGGCGACCGTTTTTACTCCGAAGAGCAAACAAACTGCGCCGCCGATAAGTGTTGCGGAGCGTGTATTTATTTTTTTTGAAATAAAATAAAGCCCTGCCGCCGCCGCCAAACAAAACCCGACGGACGGCATAAACACAAATCGCTCGGACATATTCGTGCCAATCGGAAAGACCAAATTAGACACAATAGAAAGCGTGGCGAGAAAAAATAATATTCCGAAGGAAATGATATTTTTTTCTCTAAATTTTTTGACCGCGAAAAAAATCATCGCCGCGTAAAGCAACACACTCAACAGTACCTGCCAGTCGCCCCAATTCATAATCCCAACGTGGCGCGGATAATAGTCGTGCGTGAGCGGGTGTGGAAAAACCAAAAGTTGGACGTATTTTCCGAGCGTAAAAAAAATAGTGGCTAATTTTTCGCCTGCCGAAAACGGGACGTAGCGTCCCGCTTCTAATTTGAGAAACGGATTGTTCATCAGTTCGAGAGGTGCATCGCCCATTTGCCAGCCGATGACTGCGCCCCGCAAAGCAAGAAATAAAACGGTGGCTGCCACAAACGGCAACATCAGGCGAGCGGTGCGCCCAAAAGACGCGTCGGTAAAAAAATAATACATCAACGGCGCGACGGCGAGAAAAGTAATGGTATTTTCTTTGGAGAGCAATGCGATAAAAAACGCGATAAAAACCCCTATTTGTGACAAAAAATTCTTGGTATCAAAATATCGAAACGAAAACCAAACCGCCGCCAGACTGCCGAGCAGCGATACGATTTCGTCGCGCCCTTTGATGTTGGCGACCGCTTCTGTATGAATCGGGTGAGCGGCGAAGAGAAGTGCGGTGCCAAATGCCACAAAAGCGGCGGCTTCGGAGGGCATTTTTTGCTTTAAAAGTCGTAGGAAAAGGCGATAAATCAGCACACAAATCAGACCAAAAAGCAGCACGTTGATAAGATGCCCTACGAGGGGATTTTTGCCAAAAAACTGCCACTCGGCAGCGAACATCAGCAGTGTGAAAGGGCGATAGCGCCCGCCCGCTACCAAGTTTGCTTTGCCCGCTTCCTTAAAAAATCCATAGAAAGTGTCGTAGCCCAAAATACCCGACGCACCACTCAAACCCTTGGTAGTGAACATATTATCGGTGATGACAATGGCATCGTCTTGCGTAAAATCGTTGAAAAGTGTGTTTGCGTAAAGCAAGCAAGCGAAGGCAAACAGCAACCACGAATTGCAGCGCGTATTTAAGAACCAAGCATCGGACGCTGGAGCGAGCGCGACGCTTTCGGCGGCTTTATTTTTTTCAATAAAAGTTGTTTTTATTTTGTTTTTTGACATAATAAAAAAATAGATATTTGTAGGAAGAATGTTTCATCGTACAAATATCTGTTTTTTTGTTGAGAAAATAAGCTCAAACCTCAAACTACTGCAACTCAATTTTTTTAAAACTTCGCCATGTCAGTTTTTGAACAAAAAACCGAGTCTGATTTGCTGAAAAAATTATTTTTTATGTCCCAAAAACGCTTACTCTTGTAAATGCTGTATGTCAAGTTTCACAGCGTTATTGATTGAATTTTTTCTTCATTCCCAATCAAAACCTATACCCAAAAGTAAGAATAAAATTATTGTTGGAAATAACATTATCAACTATCGGCTGGCGGTCGGGATTGCTAACCAAATACGGCTTGAAGCCCTCCTTTATCCGACGATGTTGGTACGCCAAATCTATGTAAAAAGAACTTTCTCGGATTCCCGCTCCGAGGCTGTATATCGGCGTTACTTTGGTGTCCCCAAGGTAAGGCGAGCCGCTCAAGCCCACGCCGCCGCGCAGTCGCAGAATATCGAAGACCAACTCACCACCCACACGGACATTCGCCGTAGAGCGAAAGCGATTGATAATATCGTTGTTTATTTCGCGTTCATAATCCTTGTCGGTGTTTTGAGCAAAACTAAAAGTGGAAGCCGTATAATCCACAAACTCTACTTCGCCGCTCAAAAAGCCACGTTTTCCTACTATATATCCGATACTCCCAATCAGCCGAAGCGGCGTGTTGAGTTGATAGTTGAAAGAGCCGTCGGGCGAGGTTTTGGTGGTGGATACGACCTGTCCATTTTCGGTGTAGGCATAAGTCAGTGTAGAAGAGTAGTTGTCTTTGAGGTTATAAATCGTCGGCGTGTGGACGGCAAAGCCCAATCGGAAGGCTTGCGAAGCGCGGTAGATAAGTCCTAATTTTAGGTTGATTCCTGCGCCACTTGTAGTAAGATTTTCTTCATATTTGAGGCTGTTGAAAAGTGGAATTTTGTCGGTTGGGTCTATTTCCTCGTATGTTTTTTGTTCGCTGAAACCTACCAATGGTATTCCGAGTGTCGCTCCAATCATCAATTTATCTTTGTAATTTCCTGCGAATGAAATATCCAATTCGTTGATGCCGCCTGTCATACTGATGCTTTGTTTTTTCATCACTGCTCCGTCGAAGCCCGTAAAGTCGCTTACATAAGTGCCGCTCGGAGTCTTGTAAATAGCCAGTGCTTCATTCGCCAAGCCTGCCTCGAACTGGCTGAAATCTCCCGCGTTTGCCTGTGCTACAAAGCGGTCTGTAACCGAAGATTTGGAGCTGCCTTCGTAGTAAGAATTTTGGGCAAAACTCGCCAAACAGTTTGTCCCGATGCCGATATTGAACGTTTTCCAGCGGGTACTTTTGGGCTTGGTAGCCAGCACGACTCCGACATTTGCGATGCTGAAACGATTTTTTTGGTCGCTGTACGCCACATTGCCGTCGCCTTTGAGCGTACCCGTTACTTTTGCTCGTTGCAGGGCGGGCGTAAAGACCAATTCTGAACTGCGAAAAACCGCCAAACCTGCGGGATTGCTACTCAAAGTAGCAAAATCTGCGCCCAAAGCTCCGATGCCGCCGCCGATGCCGACGGTTCGGGCGGTCGCGCCTGATTCCAACTGTGAATACCGAAGTGCGTCAGAATAGGTTTGAGCTTGCGCTGCCCAAGTCAGCAGCGATAAAGAAAATAAGATTGTCGAATATTTATTTTTCATAATAGATTGGTTTTAAGGAATGAGGAAAAAATAAGGTGCTTAATTTTTTCAAATCAATTCAAACAATAACAAGGCATTTTTGAGGCGCAACGCAGGGCGTTGGTAACGAAAAAATAACGCAGTGATTGGTTGTAATTGAGCAGAAAAAATGAGTAGTTTATTTTAGATACATTCCTAAATGGTTCAAGCAGGGCATAAAAAAAGCGAGCGAAAGCAAGGTATTCCGAGCTTCCACTCGCTCCATAAGAGAGATTTTTATCAATCTACTTTTTTACACCAAAGTTATTTTTAGTTTCTTCCGCCACGTCTTCCGCCGCCGCCATTGCCAGAGCTTCTCGGAGAGGGGCTGCTGCTTGGTGCAGGTCTGCTTTCGCGTGGCTCGCTGCGGCTTGGTCGGGCTTCTTGACGTTGCTCGCGATTGGGCTGCGCTTGGCGTTCCTGCTGTGGCTCGCGGCGTTGCTCTGTTTGCTGACTGCGTTGCTCACGGATATTTTCGCGAGTATTTTCACGGCTGTCGTCGCTTTGACTGTTTTCGTTGCGTTGGCGGTCAATAGTTCTCGTTGGACGCTCTGGACGGCGCACGTCGTTGTCCGAATTTTGTTTTCTGGTATCCATTCCTGCGGGTGCGCGACGGCTGATGGATTCGTTTGCAGGAGCTTTCGTATTTTCTCGCACATCGTTGTTGCGCACAAAACCCGTTGAGCGAACATTGGAAGTCGGCACTTTCACGATGCCGTTTTTGCGCGGTCCATAGTAAGCGTTGTTGTTTGCTTGGTGATTGTCGCCGTTGCCGAAAGAGTTGCCATTGTTGAAGTTGTGCCAGCCGCCGCCGCCGCCACAAAATCCGCCGCCGAAGCCGCCTCCGTGAGGATTCCAGCCGCCGTAGCCACCAAAATTATTGATGATGTAGTAGTTGTTGAAGCCATACGCACCCCAGTAAGGGTCGAAACCACCAAAATTATTTCCCCAGTTATTTCCCCAGTTGTTACCCCACGAGTTGTTGTTGAAGCGATTTCCCCAACCCCAGTTATTTCCCCAGTTGTTGCCCCATGGATTCACTACTACTACATTCGGACCGAATGGATTGAAGTAATTATTGACGTAGCAAGGGTCATAAAACCCAAAATTGTCACCGATTGGGCGGTGAAAACGTCTGATGCGAGAAGAATAATAGTTGTCGTAATCGTCGTCGTAGTCATTGTATCGGCTGCCGTTGGAGTTGCCAACTCTCTCTTGGCGCGTGTTGTCAGTATTGTCGTCAGGTGCTTCGGCGTATGCGGGAGCGTCCGTCAAAGGGTCGTAATAAAGGTCGTCAGAAGATTGCGCGGCGGCTTTTTGCGAAGCCACACTTACCAATGCGCAGACAGCCAATGTGAAGAAAAATTGCTTATTAAGTTTCATATCTAATAAATTTTTAAATGATAAATTATTTGAATTGTGTTATAATGTCAAATCATGTGCTAAATTATTACTTTTGTGGCTAACTTTTTGTTAATACACTATTAAAGTTTTCAAACGATATGTTAAAGTTTTAGAATTGCGTCTTTTTTAGAGTTAATTTTTTTTAGACGATTTTTATATTTTCACTTATCTAACTGATAATCAAGGAGTTAAATAATTTTATAACAACACACGCTCAAAACTTTAAGTCGCAGATTTAGACTCAAAAAAGAGCAGAAAGATTAAGGAATGAAGAAAAAATAATTTACTCAAGTTCTAAAAAGAACAAGTACTTTATTTTAGACGCATTCATTAGGAATGAAGAGAAAATAAGGTACTGAATATTGTGCCGCAGAATTTTGGGTCAAAACAAGGCAGATTTGAGGCGCGATGCCGTGCATCGTAACGAAAATCTAACGAAG
>JAYWGG010000110.1:0-31006 GCA_043778415.1 Saprospiraceae bacterium | reverse complement strand
AAGTGCTCTGTATAAATTCTAAAGTTTTTGCTTAAAAATCCCGTCGGCGCGCGAAAAATACTCGTCGGCTGCGCCAGACTTCAAACAGTTTTCGCTTCGCCAGACAATATTTTTGCAAAAACTTGAATTTCTACAAGGCACGTCTGAAAATACACTCACATTGAATAAAACGCTACTTGAAATTTTAGTAGAAAATATTCTGCATAACATGAATTAATAAGTAGTGTTTAAGTTTTTAGTTTTTAATTTTGCGTCATCATAAACTATTGAAAATCAACGAAATATGTCGAATATTAAATATCATCTATTTAAGTGTAAGAACTTAAAAACCTAAAACACATTGATTAGGAATAAAGAAAAAATAAGTAACTTATTTTGGACGCGTGCCTTATCTACAAATTATATAATTTTATTTCATTAAATCATACCATCTAATTTTATTTTATATCCTTAACATAAATTTTATTACACAATGAAAAACCTCAATATAGCTATACCGGTTGCGTTGATTCTTACGGATACGCAAAAGAAAATTCAGTACATCAATAAAGAATTTTCTAAAATGAGTGGTTACTCATTAGATGAAATCGTTGGCAAAACACCTGCGGTCTTGCAGGGCATAGCGACTGACCGCATTGCCGTCCTTCACATCAACGATGCCATAAAAAAACACGAGGTGGTGCGCTCTTCTATTCTGAATTACCGCAAAAACAAGGACTGCTATGAGTGTAATCTTCTCATACACCCAATCCTGAACGAGTCGCAAGAGGTCGAGCATTATTTAGCTTTTGAAATAGACGGAATAGACGAATTGAAGAATAAAATATTAGATACGCTCGCGGAACTCAAAATTTGTACTGCCCAAAGCGATGATTCTTTAGAATTTTTGAAAGATATAACTGCAATGGCAAACGCCTCTCGCCTGTTGCATACCGAAATGTTGTACCTAAATCCAGATTTGACGCTGTCGGCTTTGGCAAAAAAACTGCACATCGGAAGCAAACATCTTTCTCAAATCATCAACAAATATACCTGCGAAAATAAATCGCGCTACCTCAATCATTTTAGAATTAATTTGGTGAAAGAAAAATTGCGCGAAAAAAAATACGACACACTTACCATTTATGCAGTCGCGCAATCCTGTGGCTTCAAGAATAAATCTACTTTTTTCAAAGTTTTTCAGGAACTGACGGGAACGACTCCCAAAGATTTTATTCGGAGTTCGGGCTTTTCACAGAGTTTTGACAACTAACAAAATTTATTTTTAACTTCTTCCCGCTTGAATCCTGCGCACGAACATTTCGGGCGTGCCTTCTGCTGCTGCCTCTATTTCATAGAGTTCGCCGTCTTTCATTTTTTTTTGCTTATCTTTTTTCTTCAACTTATCCAACGCCTCCATAAACTTTGGGTCGGACGAAAACGCACTCATCACACCTTGCTGATAGCCAAAATAATAGTAATTTTCACTCGGCGATTTGAGGTAAATATACACGCGGTCGTCCTCGCTGGAAGGCATACGAAACTCCACAAAAGCACTAATCATCTTATTGAGCGGCACACCTTTGATGCTCGAAAGTCCCAATTTGTCCTTCGTCGTAATCAAAGATTGATAATCAGGATTCCATTTCATAGACAAATTAGAAAAAAAGAACGCGTAAGGATTGTGTTTTTTGGACAAATCAAGGGTTTTTTCGCGCATTTTTACCACTTCTTCCAACAGCTCTTTGTTGTCTGGAATAAACTCCGCCAAACTTTTTTCGTAAAAATCGCCCTCTTTGATGTAATCCACGTAAGGCGTTTCGCCCGCCGAAGACTGAATATCATTGATGACAATATCCAAAAGTTTGTCGGGCAAAAACGCCTCTATGCCCGCCATTAGCTCTACTTTTACCTTAAAATCTGGCATTTGCGGCACGCCCGCCGAGTCGGTTTGAACATCTTGGACGACCGTTTGAGCTTTTCCAGCCGCTTTTACAGAAATATATTTCAATCCACTACCGATTTTGAATTCTCCCTCGACCGCCACATTTCCGTCTTTATTTGAAAAAACTAATTTATTTCCGCGTTTTTCTCCGCTCACAATTTTGGCGGAATCCCCAAAAATAAATTCATCTTTGAGTTTGTTATATTTAAAAATACCGCGCACGTCTATCAGCGTCCGGTCGGTCGTAAAAAACAAAGGCTGCATCACAGACGGATACGCTTTTCCAGTTTCCTTGCTCGCATACAAACCCGTCCGAATGTTGTTGCCGTCAAAATCTTTCGGCACATCGTATTTGATAATCAAGTCATTTTTATCGCCGCCGCTGTTGATAGAAAACCATCGGCGGTTGGGCAAAATTTCGGATTGGAGGCGCGCAAAACCTTCCAATTTCAAGTTTTTATTCTCGGCTTGCATACTTATTTTGCCATAATAATTGGTTTTTTTGTCGATATAAAAACTGTCTTCTGGCTTTATTTCGCCTGTCGCTCGCGTCATCGCTAATCTTTCGCTCATTTTTCCTTTTCCTACTCGCGCGCCGACGATGTCCGAAAATAAAATTTCTTGTTTTTTGTCGCCCACATTGTATTCATAAAATCCTTTCGCAGTATAAAGTTTTTTACCTTTTATATACACCGTCGAGCGGTTGATAACGTGATATTTGTTGAGCGTGTCACAGACTATTTTTGTATTCGTGAGGCTGTCCATTGCGCCGCCAGAGCGCACCAAAACATCGCCGTTTTCGGGATAAATTACAGCATCGGCGGACTTGATGAACGGTATGCCGCCAATTTTCAACTCATTGTTTTTTAGATCATAAAAAGCTGTTTGTCCCTGAAATGTGAGCGAATCCTGGTCTGGCGCGATGGAGCGAAAAGTCGCCAGCTTATCGCCCAAATTTTTGAATTTAATAGTTTCATTTTTCAAATCCCAATCAAATTCGTTCATCGAAGTTTGATATTTGTTGTAGGGCATGGTGGTCGAAATCTCATCAGAGTTGGCTTTGAAGCGTCCGAACTGCTCGTCAAAATCAATTTTTCCTTTGATATTTTTGGTATCAAATGCCAATTCGTCTTTGCTAACAGAGCGAATTTTTAAATCCATCGTGTCCGCCGAAGTCGAAAACGCGCCAAAAGCCATTAATCTTGAAGTGACATTTCCCTTGCTCCAATCAAAAATCCCGTCGCCTTTCAGACCGCCCGGAGTCAAGATAGCAACGCCTTTGAGCGTGTGTTCCTCCTTCGGAAAAAGCGCGAAAGGCTTCTCACGAGTGGTCACATACATACTATCTCGATACGGCAACCAGTTCACATTTACGTCCAATCCGAGTGCTTGTGGCACTTCTAATTTTGCGTCGCGACTTTCTGCCAAATTAAATTTGCGAGAGTTGCAAGTAAGTTGTTTGGGACGGAATAAAATAGTGTCCGACTGGACGGCTGCACCCAAATAGCTCAAAATACCGTTGCCCAAAAACCCGCTATTGCTCAAAGAAACACTGCCTTTATAGTTTCCTTTGTTGCGATAATTTCCATATCCGTCGGCTGGCGTTTGAGTCGTGAAGCCCAGCGATTGGTCTTTTTGGATAGTCACAGTTTCTTTAAATTCGGGAAAAATATCTGCCGAGACCATGCTTCCCTTGAACGCCACATCTGCCGCCACAAACTTATCTAAACTGTTGAAGCTGAATTTGTCGAGTTTAAAAAAGAAAGAATCACGCGTGTAAGCCGCATCTTGGGTTTCTTTTCGGTCATAAAAAATATAGCTCGAAGTTTTGGTTTGGAGGGACGGAAACATAGCAATATCTTCCTTTCCCGACTTATTGTTGGGTCCGTCAATCAGTAAAATACCGCTCAAATGCTCGATTCGAGAAGCCATCGAAAGGGCGACGGGTTGCCCAGCTTTGTCCTTTGCACCCGTTGGGATAAACAAATCAAAATAGCGAACAGAGTCCATTTTCACCTGAAACCTATCGTAGTCAAACCCAAAATCCTTGCCTTGAAAAGTGCCAAAGCCTGCAAAAAATTTTCCATCAAAATTTATATTTCGATTGTTTTGAAGACGAATTGTGCTTAAAAAAGGTTTCGCTGCTACTTTTTGAGTCGGACTGAACTCAATTCCTTTTACGCCTTTTATTTCTATATTTTTATCTTTCAGAAAAAAAACCGCATTTGTTTTCTCATAATCAGACAAAATATTGAGAATGTCAAAATCTACCTTTTTCTGGTTGGCTTCCGCGTAATGAAAAACCTTGTCGCGAAGCGTAACAGTTTGTTTTTCGCTGTCGTAATTGATAAATCCTTTTGAAACCAAGTCAAAATAAAGGCTTTGCGCCATTGTGACATCTAAATTCGAGTTGATCTCTTTTGCCAAAACATTCGCATCAAGCGTAGTCTTGCCCTCCGCCAGCGACACTCGACGCATCACTGCGAGCGGATTGTTGCTCGAAATTCCCTGTATTCGGCGATAGTCGCTTTCTTCATAAAATTTGAAAGATTCAAAATTCACGCGCGTACTTCCCGCACCACCAAAATTCAGATTTTTTTGGTTGATAAGCATTGAGTCCGCCGCTATAAACCAGTCTATTTTGTCGGAATTAATATTCACTTTGTGGTAGGAGTCGTTGAACGGATTGCGGTCGCTACCTCGCACGCCACGCTCCAAAAAAAGTTCTTTTTTAGCGATTTCGTACCGAAAATTTACGGACGGGTGGTATATAGAATCCGCCGCAAAATAAAGCGTAGATTTGACTTGCTCGCCGACGATTTTTTCGCCTTTTCTGATGACGAAAAGCTCTGCCTCGCCCTGATAAAGTTGTTTTTTTTGTTCATCAAAAATTCCGATGTATGCTTTTGCATCTTTCGAGCCAAGTCCATAAACCGAAGTTCCTTGCAGTCTGAAGCCGCCACGATAGCGAATGCCAGCACCTAAATTGTTGATAGTCAGCACTTTATCAAAAGACTCAAAACGTGGATACGAGCCTTCGACTGCTTTATTCTCAAAAATTAATTTGTCTTCAAAGCTGCCTTCTATGTCGCCGTCAGGAAAAAGCTGCGAATAATGCAGTTTGACTTTGGGGACATTGTAAATGACCTTTTTTACGTCTATCGAGTAGTCCGTGAAAGAGGCATAGACGTTTTGTTCGAGTCCGAATTTAGTCCAATTCACCTTTCCGCCGTTGCCTTTCCACAAAAATTCGAGTGGAAAAAAAATTCCTTTCGTATTCAAAATTGCGATAGAATCCTGCTTGCGGGCGCAAATCAACACTAATTTTTCAAACGAAACTTGTGGTTTTTTTTCTTTGTATTCAAAAATATACGGGTCGCCGTTGGCTATCCACGAAAAAGTGCCGTCTGTGTAAATGGTATTTTTGTCATAAAAATTGAAGGCGAAAGTCAAAAAATTGGCATAAGGATTGAGTTGCCCTTTTTCGATGTCGGCAAGCAAGCCCGAAAGCACTTTATGAAATTCTTTGAAATGCTCGCCTGCTTTTTTTTCTTCTTTTTTGGCAGCACCCAAACAGCGCAAATAATCCAAAAAATAAGGCGAAGCAGTCATTTTTTGTGCCAACATTCCGTTCATCGTTTGGACGACGATGCTGATTTCTTCGGGCGTAAAGGCATTGTTCCGGGTTTGTTTGGCAAAATTTTGGTACGCTTCGTCCATTATTTCTCGCTTGGAGGAAGTCATAAACGGTTCTAATTGTTTGAGCATTTCTTCGGGTTGCTCCGAAAACTTATCCAATTTTTGCTGCGCAAAGGATTCTATTGCTGAAAGTAAAATCAACAACAGCGATAAATAGAGTGGTATTTTTTTCATATTTTTTTAAAAGTCGGACTAACAAAGTCGCTTTGAAACGCGTCTAAAATAAACTACTTTATTTTTCTTCATTCCTTATTTTTTTGACAAACTCATACAAATCCAACGGTCTTTTTCGTAAATATTTTCGATACTAAAATTTAATTCTTCTAACTTTTGTGACATCATGCTGCTGTCTTCGGTCAAAAAACCTGAAATAAGAAGTATTCCTTCTGTTTTTAACTTTTTATGCAACGTAGAAAGTGACGAAAGAATTACATTTCGATTGATATTTGCCACAATAACATCAAAATTTTCTTCCGCAATATCGTCCAACACGCCGTGATAAGTTGTTACGTTTTTTATAGAATTGAGTTCACAATTTTCCAAAGTATTTTCAAAAGACGGCAATTCGTTGTCCAACGCGATGACGCTTTTTGCGCCCAACTTGGTGGCGAGTATCGCTAAAATACCTGTTCCGCAGCCATAATCGAATACTTTTTTTTCTTCAAAATTAATTTTTTCCATCGCCTGAATGACCATAAAAGTAGTTTCGTGATGTCCAGTGCCAAAAGCCATTTTGGGATTTAATGTGATTTCGTGCTTTGCAGACGGAAAGTTTGGGTGAAACGAAGCCCGAATCGCACAAAAATCATCTACCAATATAGGCGGAAAGTTGGACTCCCAAAGTTCGTTCCAGTTTTCGCCTTTGATGATTTTTTTGGAGTAAGAAAATTTATAATCTTCCCGTAATTGTGACAGTTCTTCTGTAATATCTTCCGAATCCAAATCGGTCTGAACGAAAGCATGAAATCCTTTTTCGTGTTCCTCAAACGTATCAAACGGCAAATCGCTAATCATTGCGATTAAAATTTCATTTTCCTCCATTCGATTTTCAAAAGAATACTGCGTATAATCCATTGCTAAATTTATTTTTTGCAAATTTATACAATTTGAATTAAACCTTTGCGTTTTGTGGCAGTCTATGTTTTTGTAAATTCGATTTTATTGTTTTTACGCCTTGCAATATTACATTTCATTATTTTATTCACAAAAAAAATAATCATTTCAACATGAAAAAGCAAATTTTTTTAGCAGCAGTCGCAGCTACATTCATTTTTTTTACGGCTTGTAAAAAAGACTCTGACGCTACGACCTACGAGGAATCAGTATCTACCACGCAAGAATTGACCGTCCACCAAGACCAAGTGCAATCGGCGGACGCAGAAATTACCTACCAAGCGGACGAGCGTGGTGGCGGCGATAGCACCTGCCCTACTCGCACTTGGCTACAACCAAAAGGCACTTATCCGAACACTTTGACGATTGACTACGGCACTACGGGCTGCGTCGGAGCGGATTTGCGGGTTCGCAAGGGAAAGGTTATCGTCAATCTTACAGGCGGTAAAGTAATGACTGTTGCTGGTGCAACGAGAGTCGTAACGCACTCCAACCATTTTGTAGATGACATCAAGGTCGAAGGTACTAAAACGCTGACCAATAACGGATTAAATGCTTCTGGGCAACCAAACTGGACAAGAACTATGGACAATCACAAGCTGACTTTTCCAGACGGAAGGGTTGCGATGTGGAGTTCTACTCAATCCATCGTGATGACCGCAGGTTTTACGACACCTTTGAATGTGTTTGATGACGTATTTTCTATCAATGGCTCGTCAAGCGGCACAAACCGCAACGGCAAGACTTTCGCAACCGTAACATCAACGCCATTGGTCAAAAATTCTTCTTGCCCCTGGTTCGTGAGCGGTATCAAAACTTTGACACTCAACGGCGACAAGACAGTGACTATAAACTATGGCAACGGCTCTTGCGACAAAAAAGCAATTATCACACTTCCAAACGGAACGACCAAAGAAGTGACCATTAAAAGATGGTGGTAAGCCAAATAACGTTTTAGTGACCCGTACAATTTAATTCAATTTTAAATTGTTATAAAAATGTTTGACCGACCTTTGTACTCCAAAGGTCGGTTTTTTGTTAAAATAATCCATGTTTTATAACAAAACCTTAACTATACAGAACAAATATAGTTAAAAATTAATTAAAGTGTCTAAAAATTTTGCACAATTAAACATAACTGCGTACTTTTGTATTGTAAATTAGATTTTACAAAGTCAATCAAAAACATTTTCAACATTTCAAAATCAATTCAACAATGAAGTTCATTCAAAAAATTTCTATCCTTGCTATCGCACTTGCTTTCTTCGCAAACGTAGCAATCGCACAAACAGCAAAACCAGCTCCAAAAGCAGAGGCTAAAAAAGAAGCCAAAGCCGAGAAAGCTCCAAAAGCAGAAGCTAAAGCTGAAGCTAAAAAAGAAGCTAAAGCTGAAAAAGCTCCAAAAGTAGAAGCAAAAGCCGACGCAAAAGCAGATACCAAGAAAGCAGAGGCAGAGGCTAAAAAAGCGGCAAAAGCAGAGGCTAAAGCAGCAAAAGATGCTGCAAAAGCAGAAGCTAAAAAAACCAAAGAAATGAAAGCCGATACAAAGGAAACGGCAGTAAAAGCGGCTGACAAGAAAGAGGTAAAAGCTGAAAAAGCTCCGAAAGCAGACACGAAAGCCGAAACTAAAGAGGCAAAAGTAGCTGAACCGAAAGGAGAGAAAAAAGAAGCAAAAGCTGCAGCTCCAGCAAAAGACGGAAAATCTGTCGCTGGCGACGACAAGACCATTGGCAAGGACGACAAAGGTAGAACTTTGTACGAAGGTCCGCGCGGTGGAAAGTATTATATCAACAGCAATGGTAATAAAACTTATATTGACAAAGAGAAAAAGAACTAATCTTTTTTGAAATATAAGCGCAAAAAAGTCCAATCGAAGTATTTCGGTTGGACTTTTTTTTATGGTTTGTTGTTTAGGAATGTATCTAAAGAATGAGGAAAAATAAGGTACTTTATTTTTGATGCGTTCCTTGCTGACCTTTTTTCAATTTTTTGCCCAAATATTGTCTTTTTTTTGTTCTATCAGAGTATTTTTGAAACCTAATTTTTCGACAGACAACTGCGAACTCCGACATTCAGTAAGTGTGGAAAACAAACCCAAATGCACAACCGTAAGACCTGCCGCAGTTTTTTCTTTGCTCAATACACCCAAATCCACAAACTTGCGCTCGTCGAAAGTCCATGTCTTGAAAGCTCCCAGTCGAATGCGAAAGTTGCCTTCTTTTTTAGGGTTCAATTTGGACGACGTGTTATTATTTTCCGATGATGGTGCTGGCGCAAGACCGACTTCTACTACGAAACCGCTTTTCACATCTCTCGAATTAATTATTTTTAGTACATCAGAAGCCTCTTTTTTTGTCCCAAAATCGCCCAATCGCACTCTAAATTTGGATTCTTTTTCCACTACATAAATGTCACCCAAATCCTTTAAATCTGGAAAATCTGTTTTTTCTGCAGGCTCAGCTTGGTCAAAAGATGCCAACTGAATGGCATAAAAAATATTGCCATCTTCAGTTTTTTTGGAAGGTAACGGCGCGCCTGTGACGACTTTATTCTTTTTATTGCTCTTCTGCGAAGTCATTTCGGTAGTGCCGAGATAGGTGGTAGCCGACAAAAATTCGGGGGTTTTGACCGTCCGATTCAAGGAAACATAATTTGCGGCTTGAAAGCTAAAAAGATAAGTTTCATTGGTTTTTAGTTTCATTTGGTACAAGCCGTTGGAGTCGCTGACACACGTTATTTGTTCAGTATTCTTGGGATTAGTAGCCGTAATATTGACCAAAGCGAGCGAATTTTTGTCTTCGGCATCAATAATTTTTCCAGACAATAATGGCAACGATTTTTTCAAACTTACCTGAAAATTAACTACTCCGTTTTGGTCTTCATCAAAAGTTGGAATGGCTAACGCATAATTTTCATAACCTTCTTTTTGGATATTGACTTGATATATTTCATTTTCTTTGAGCGTAAATTTATAGTTTCCGTTGCGCTCGGAGATTATTTTTTTCCAGTCTAAATATTTATTTTTCTCAAAAAAAATATTTACTTTTTCAATATTTTTCTTTGTTTTTTCTTCTTGCACCAAAATATTGACTGTCACAGCAGCTGGTTTTTTTCGTACTAAATAAATATCCTCCAAACCTGCACCGCCTTCACGATTGGACACCAAAAATCCGGTGTTGATTTTAGAAAAAACGGCATAGCCAAAGTCGTCTTTGGAAGAATTGACAGGTGCGCCAAGATTTTCGATATTTTGCCACATTTTATCTTTTTTATGTGCTGCAAAAATGTCGTGTCCTCCCAAGCCAGCATGAAAGTCCGATGCAAAATAAAGTATATTTCCTTCGACAAATGGCGTGATTTCGTCGCCTTTGGTATTGATTTCTGTACCCAGATTGACGGGAGAAGACCAAATATTGTTAGTTTTTTCAGAAAAATAGAGGTCAAAACCACCCTGTCCGCCGGGACGATTGGACGAGTAATAAATTTCCGTGCCGTCTGCATTGAGAAAAGCATAGCCCGTCGAGTAGCCTTCTGTATTGAACTCAAACGGTTTCGGCTTCGACCAAACGCCTTTATTTGTTGATTCGGCGATATAAATTGACAGTTCCAAACCATTCGAAATTGTCTGACGAGTACCCACAGAAAAATTATTTTTGGTAATAGCAACCCATTTTCCGTCGGCAGAATAGCTAACGGGTGCGTCATTGAAAGAATTTTGAAGCTCCGTTTTTAGCAAAATGGGTTTGTTGGGACTTCCAGTTGCGCTTAAATCAGCTGCAAAAAGTTGGTTTTCTGATTTACCGTTCCAATCGGTATTAAATTTTAGATAATCATTTTTTAAGTCTTTTCGAGCTGACGCAAAGACGATTTTTTGGTTATTGAGAAACGAAACCCCAAAATCAGGCAGCGACGTATTTAGAATATTTAAAGGCGAAATTTCGTATTTGGATACTTTTTTTTGAACAACTTCGGACTGCTGGATATATTCTAACCATTTTTTGCCTTCTGTTGGAAACTTTGCTGCATAATTTTCAAAAATTTTTTTTGCAAGGTCGTATTTTTGGTTGCTCATCAGCACTTTTCCGTAGTTGGGCAGCAAAACTGGCTCAAAGTTAGGCAGATTGACGCGCCTGAAAAAGTATTTTTCAGACTCTTTCGTGTCGTTCACTCGCCTGCTGGCTTCCGCTAATTTTTCTAATGCTAAAGCGTTGTTTGGCTCTTTGGTTAATATTTTTTCGAATAATGAAATAGCATTAAAGTACTCGTTGAGTTCAAATTTTTTGATGGCTTTGTCCATATTGCTTTGCCCAAAAAAAAGGGTTGGGCTTAATAAAAGCAGACCCAAAGCGACGGTTTTGTGTAATTTTTTCACTTTTTTTTGTTCTAAAATAAAACAAAGATATTATTAGTTTTTAATATCTGACGTTGCGCGCTCAAAAAAGAACATATATTTTCAAAAAGATGGCTTAAAATAGTGATATTTGTGCCCGAAACGTTGAAATTCAAATAAAATTACCGAAAAAGCGTTTTTAAAATATGAAAGGTATTTATTTTTTTATTTTTTTATTTTTTTCCAATACTTGTGACAGTCAAGTGTTAGAAATGCCTTTGGATACTGCCAACTATACCTTATCAAATCTGATGTCACAAATGAACGCAAGTATTCATAAAAAATCAACATTTGAGGGCGGCTCTCAAATTGATTATGAGGCGGTAAATGACAGCCTTCAAGCCACTCGAAAGGCTGCATCTGAAACTTTTGTTTTTGAGATGCAGTTGGCATTGGAGAAAAAAAAATCTTTCCAAAATAGATTTCCAGAGCTTAAAATTTTATCAATTCTATACCCATTGGATTCTACATTTAGGATTTTGACTTGGCAATTTCAAGCCTCTAATAATGTGTATGAACATTTTGGATTTTTACAATTCAAAGATGAAAAAAGATCTTTGATTCGGCTGCTCTCAAAAGTTCCAGAATTGGACGAAGACATTGAATATGAGCAGTTTACAGAAAAAAATTGGCTCGGGGCATACTATTATTCTATAAAAGAATTTGAAAATGAAAGCAAAAATAAATCATATTTACTATTTGGTTACGATGGATTTGAGCAAAAAAATCATCGAAAGTACGTGGAAGTTTTGACTATTTCGGACAATCAAATTAAGTTTGGTGCGCCAATTTTTCTTTATGATGACAAAAACGATAAGGGAACAGCTACCAAAAAACGCCTCGTTTTGCAATATTCTTCCGACGTAGTGGCTCGTCTAAACTACGACGAAGACGAAAAAATGATAATTTATGACCACTTAAATTTGATGAATTCGATAGGGAAAGAACCGACCCAAACTGCCGTTCCCGACGGTACTTATGAAGCCTTCAAATATAAAAAAGGTACTTGGCACCATGTCACAATGTTGAAAATAACTAACATGAAAACTGCACCTCGTCCAGCACCAATTTTAGACAATAAAAAAAGAAAAAAGGTATTTGAACGATAAAATGAAGAGCAAGCAAATCACTTTAAAATAACAGAAAAATTGTTATTGGTCTTGTCACACTCATCTAATTGCAAATAAGGGTCAATTTGCAAAATTAAAACTTTCGTAAATCGTGTTTTGTCGCTCAAATCAAGTTTCATAGATAAAAAAACGGATTCACGGATTCGCAGCTCGGCATTTTTGAGCATATTTTTCATCTTAATTCCTCCCACATTTAGTGCAGAACGGGATAAAACTTGCGTTCCGTTTAGATAAGCCAATATTGCAACAGGTTCAGAACCAGCTTTTTGTGTGTCCAAAAGTACTGCTGTTGCGTTGCCTTTATTGACAAGCCTAAATTGAATTTGAGCAGATTTTTTTTTGAGTTGTGTGACAATAATTGTGTCAATTATTAAATCGGGACAACCAATTTTTTCCGCAATAGACTTATCCGAAGGAATTTTCATTTTTTCGTCTGGCTGGAAGGTAGAAAAAACAAATTTTTTGAACTTTTTGCTTTCTCCAATAGGCAAATATATCGGAGTTTTGAGTAATTTATTTTTTATTGCCTGCCTAACATTCGCTGTGTCTGAAACAATATATGTATCTTCAAAAATTATTTGAATATTGAGATTGAGCGAGGCTTTGCTCCCCAATACTAAATGTTCAGATCCAGTATTTGTGACATCAAAATTAATCACATTTTCATCTTTGGTCTGCTTGACTAACTGAATATTCGTAAGCTCCACGCGGTAGCCAGTGTATTTATTTTCTTGTGCTTTCGATTGAAAAGATAGAATCATAAAAATACATAAAATACATAAAATGTGACATTTTACTTGAAACAAATTGTTATACATTTTACGAACATAATTCATTTTTTAAAATTTTATACTATTTTTTAACCTTCCAAAACATAAGCATAAGAAGTGTTGCGATTGCTGCAATGACAAAAATTAAATACTTTTCATTACCGCTTTTAGATTTGATTTCGAGCGGACTCATATCTCCGATAGGTATAAATCCAGCCCAAAAAAGAGGATGCCCCAACAAATTGTGATTTTCAAAAGTCGCTTTGTATTCTTTTTTTGCCTGCCAAAGGGACTCATCTTTTGGAGTTCCAAGAATCAATTTTTTATAAAATATTTGTAGCAAATCGCCTGATTTTGAGTCACTTATCTGCCAAAGTGTAGTAATTGCACTTCTGGCTCCTGCGTACAAAAAGCCACGCGCCACGCTGATAATTCCTTCGCCAAGAACTACCTCGCCAAGTCCAGTTTCGCAGGCAGACAAGACTACCAAGTCAGAATTTATTTTTTGAGCATAAAGTTTTTTGACCAATAAAAATTCTGTTTTTTCTGTTTGTTCATTTTGAAAAGCCAGATAAGAAAATTTTCCATACGAATTATTTGCTTTTCCGTGCGTGGCAAGGTGCAAAATTTGGGTCGAATTTGCCTGCTCAATAAAAGTTGAAATAGAAGCCTTATTTTTCAAAAAAATATTTCCGCCAACAATTTGTTGTATGCTTTTTATCTCATTTTCATTGTGTCGCAACGGAACTAAATATTGAACGGCTGTATCTAAATAAACAGTTTTTTGATTGAATTGTGGTGCAAATCCAGCAAAAATATTTCTATTTTTTTTGATTGGTTTTAAAAAGTTTTCTTTCAGAACTTGCCCCGAAAAAATATAGCTAATTATGTGATTATCAACGAAATATGGAAAGTTTGACCATTTAGAGTCATCTGTTACATCGTCATTAGTAAGCAGCACTTCAAACGGAAAAGCTCCTAAATATTTGTCAGGAACGATGGTAATTCTTTCTTTTAATTCTGTTGCAAATGGCTGAACCAACAAGTTATAAAGTACAAAAGATTCTCGGATAAAATCTGTTTTATTTTTTAATAAAGTATCAGCATTATTTGTGACATAGATTTTAGGAAATTTTCTTATATTTTCTATAAGTTCGATTATTTTTTTATCAATATCATCTCTGTTGGAAAGTAATCGAAGCGAAAAAGAATCTTTTGAAATTACGAAAGCAAATAAATTATTTTTGGAAGAAAAATACTCTACGAGCGACTGGTTATTGTTTAAATATTTTGCCTGAATCTCGTCAATCTGGCAAAATTCTTTGTTGTATTTGACTTGATAATATTGTGGATAATTTTTTTCTACCGAAAGCAATAATTCTTTTAATTTATGATTTTCCTCGATTAGTGACTTCTTAAATTGCTTCGATTTGTCAATTTCTGCGGTCGAAGTTGCGGATTTTAATTGAAAAATGTCATCTTCCAAAGTTGCAATGTTGTTCTGGATTTTCTTTTCATTTTCCAAAATTTCTGGTGGAACATTTGCCGAAAACTCCGCCCTTTCATGCGTCAAAGACTCTAAGTAAGAAATATTTTTGGCTCTTTCCGAAATTATAAATGCACTTTTAATATATTTTTTGTCTTCCGTTTTTTGATATAACTGCCATTCGATATCAAAAGCAGTTTCGTACATATTGTAGTTTTGGGTAAGTTTTAGCTCTTTTGAGGCTTCAGAATCTATATTTTCTCTCACCAGCTCCAACAACGCAATCATCTGATTAGTAACGTTTTCTAACGAAATTAAATCCGAAATAGAGTTACTTTGTTGGTACAACTTTGTGATGATTTTTGATTTCGACTCCAATGAATTTAAGATGTCGAGAAGCGATAGTTGAACGGCAGAGTTTATATTGGTTCCATCAAAATCAAAAGCCAAGAGCGAAAGGTTGATTTTTTCTAATCCTTGTTTGTAGTTGTTTTGTTGGACATAAATATCCGATAATCTTTGGTATGCGATGCCGGTCCAAGTGTCTTTTTTGCTGCCAGTAGCTACAGACAAGCGGAGCATTTTTTCTGCAATTATCTTCGATTTTGTGACATTTTTATTGAGTAAGTAAGACCTTGCCAGATTGTTGTAAGTTCGTAAAATGTCCGGGGGGGCGCAATTATTTTGAAGTTTCATCGCCAATGCGGATTCTAAAATAGTCACAGATTCTACATATTGTGACATGGCTCTTTTGACTACTCCTATATTTTCTAATGCGGCAGCCACCGATTTATTATTGTCGCCAAGTGTTTGTTTTTTTATTTGGAGAGAATGAGTTTGGTAGGCTAACGCTTTTTCATAGTCTTCAAAGTTTTCGTAGGTTACACCGAGATTGTTATAAATTTTTGCTGTTTCTGAGTGGTATTCTCCGTAGGTGCGAGTGTATATGTCGAGGGCTTGAAGTCCGTAATTTATTGAACTTTCGTAGTCGTCCATTCTTCCTGCGCAGGCAGTTAAAGATTTAAAAACTCTACCTATTTGTATCTCTTTTAGAGAGGGATTCTGTTGGATAAGTCGCAACAGATTGAGATAAATTTTGCGTGCGCCTACATAATTTCCTTTATCGGCTTGGGAGGCAGCTAAATTATGATACTTATAAATTTGTTGTTGGAGAAAGGAATTATGGATTATTATTTTTAAATTATCTGATATTTGTGACTTTTCTTTACCAAAGTCAAATGCGGTAGCAAATACTGCGAACAATAAGAGAAGTAAAAATTTGAATCGCCATTTTTTTTCTAAAAAAACTGTTGCTTTCATTTACAATATTCCCGAAGATTAAGAAGAAGTAAGTCACGAATGTAAAAATAACAAAAATTTAGTCGATAAAAAATTTTTATAAATAATTTTGCATTTCGGCTTGTATTTTTTTCGCTTCCAGGCGTGTAAAATAAGCAAAATCCTCGGACATATCAGCATATATGATGCCTCTTGACGAGTTGACGAGCAGCCCAATTAAGTCATTTTTTGCCCAAGACGAAATATCATTCAAGCTGCCTCCTTGCGCGCCAACGCCGGGAACTAATAGAAAATGCTCCGGCACAATAGCTCGAATTTTTTGAAAATAATTAGCTTGTGTAGCACCTACCACAAACATCATGTTGTCTGGATTGCTCCATTTTAGGGCTTTACGGATTACTTTTTCGTAGAGTGGATAATTTTTTCCGTCTTGAATCGTCATCTGAAAATCTTCTGCTCCGACATTGGAAGTAAGCGCAAGAAGAATAACCCATTTATTTTCAAAGTCCAAAAACGGTTTCACACTGTCTTCACCCATGTATGGCGCGACGGTAATTGCATCAAAATTTAGGGTTGTAAAAAAGGCTTCTGCATATTTTCGAGCGGTATTTCCGATGTCGCCACGTTTGGCATCGGCTATCGTAAAATGTTGATTACCAATGTATTGCATTGTTTTTTCTAAACTTTTCCAGCCTTTGTGACCGTTTGCTTCGTAAAAAGCCAAATTAGGTTTGTATGCAATACAGAGGTCGCGAGTTGCATCGATTATTTGTTTGTTGAACTCAAAAATAGGGTCTTCATACTTTAATAAATGAACTGGAATTTTGTCCAAATCGCTATCCAAACCAACGCAAAGATAGGATTGACGAGTTTGAATCAAAGAATAAAGGTCGTCACGGTTCATACAAAATATAAAATTATTTGAAATAAAAAATGTCACAAATTCGGATAGAAAATGTCACATTTTTGAGTAAAAAATAAAAAACTACAAACCCAAAATATGTGCGACAGGCATCAAATCTTTTTTGAACGGCTTGGAAGATGAAATGGCTTCAGCAAAAGGCGTGTAAATAATCTGGTCGTTTATCACGCCCGCCATTACGTTTTCTTTACCTTTCAAAATCGCCTCTACCGCCGCAAATCCCAAGCGACTTGCTAAAACTCTGTCGAAACAAGTGGGCGAACCGCCACGCTGCAAATGCCCAATAATCGTCACTTTGGTGTCATAATGGTTGTATTTTTCTTTCACTTTTGCGGCAATTTCGGCGGCTCCGCCGTTCTTATTTCCCTCTGCTACGATAATAAGGCTGAACATTTTTTTGCGTTTCGCCGCCATTTTGAGCGTATCTACCAACTTATCAATATTCATTTCTTCCTCTGGAATCAGTATCGAACCCGCGCCACTGCCGATACCTGTGTAAAGCGCAATATAGCCCGAGGAACGCCCCATGACTTCGATAAAAAACAGACGGTCGTGTGAGTCTGCGGTGTCGCGAATCTTGTCGGCTGCTTCTACCGCAGTGTTAATTGCGGTGTCGAAGCCGATGGTAAAATCGGTGCCAAAAAGGTCATTATCAATCGTTCCCGGCAAGCCAATAAACGAAATACCGTGTTCATTTTTGAACACTTCGGCTCCCGTAAAAGTACCGTTTCCGCCGATTGCTACGCAGGCATCAATGCCGTGTTCTTGCAACATTTTGAAAGCCGTCGCCCGTCCCTCGGGAGTCATAAAATCTTGGCTTCGGGAGGTTTTGAGTATCGTCCCGCCCCGATGAATGATATTTGCCACGTCACGACTCTCCAATTTTTTGAATTGTCCGTGAATCATACCTTCATAGCCTCTGTTGATGCCATAAACTTCTAAGTCGTGATAAATTGCGTTCCTAACTACCGCTCGAATGGCAGCGTTCATGCCTGGAGCGTCGCCGCCAGATGTGAAAACGCCTATTCTTCTAATTTCTTTCTTCATAATCTGTGTTGACAAACTTTAATTATTTGATAAATGGTAATTTACCAAATTTTCTACGGGTTTTCTGATTACATTTCCGAGTGTGAGTCCTCGTTTTTCTAAAACATTTTTTAAAATATCTTGCAAATGAAAGGCGATAGAGCCTACAAAATGTATCAGTACTTGGGCGTGATTTTCGTACTTCAAGACGTGGCGACACACCAATTCGTCAAAAGCATTGAATATCAAACTATTAATGAGCGAATGTTCTTTATTCTCTACCATAAATTTTGCAAAAGAAGCCAAATAAACATTTGGGGCATCGCCGTATATTTGATTAATAATTTTGAGTCGAGCTTCCTCACCAGAACCATATTCTTCCTCGAAAACTAATTTCAAATCATTGGGCATTTCCCGATAAAAATAACTCCTTACCAACAGCTTGCCGAGCCAAGAACCACTCCCCTCGTCGCCGACCAAATAACCCAAATTGGTCACATTGTCAGTGATTTTCTTGCCGTCGTAGGAGCAAGTGTTCGAGCCAGTGCCAATAATGCAGGCGATTCCTGGACTATTTCCGCAGGTGGCGCGGGCAGAAGCCAGCAAATCGTGTTCTACATAGATGACAGATTTCGTAAAAATCCGCTCCAAACCGCGATGAATAATTTGACAATGTGCTTCGTCTGAACAGCCAGCGCCGTAAAAAAAAACTTTCTCAATCTGCGCCACAGGAACGTGATTGACAAAATCTTTGCTCAATTCTTCTACGATTCGGTCTTCATCGTGGAAGAAAGGATTGAATCCCATAGTACTTACCAAATATTGTTCGCTGCCATCGCTTGGCACAACAATCCAATCGGCTTTCGTAGAGCCGCTGTCAATTACAATAATCATAAGGTTATTTACTTAAAGATTGAATAAATCATACATTTGATACAAAGGTAGTGTATTTTTTACACTAAGTATTTGTTTGGAGTAAATTTTTCATAAAGCCTTCCAATACTTCGCAGCCTCGCCTAAAGTCCTGATTGTTGTTGATTACAATGTCCGCTTGTTCCCGATACGGCTCGATATATTTCTCAAAAGTTGGCAAAACGTGATTTTGGTAGCGGTACAAAACGTCTTCGATTGGATAATTCCGCTCTATTTGGTCGCGCTTGATTCGGCGAATAACTTTCAAATTTTCTTTCGCATTCAGGTATATTTTCAGGTCTAATAAACTACTAATTTTTTTGAAATGAAATATGAAAATTCCTTCCACAATAATAATCGGTGCGGGACTAAACGTTAGTATTTTTGGGCTTGCTTTTTCATTATTAAAGGTATATTCTAATTTTTCGACGGACTCAAAGCGCATTAATTTTTGAATATCTTGCGCAAAAACTTTTTTATCGATAGACTTCGGAAGGTCAAAATTTTGGACTCCCTCCGAGTCCGTAATTTGTTCTTCACGCGGTCGGTAGTAGTCGTCTTGGGAGATAATACACAGCTCGGTTTCCGAAAATTTTTGTCGTATTTGTTTGAGTAATGTAGTTTTGCCAGACCCCGAGCCGCCACAAATTCCTATCAAAAAAGGTTTATTTTTCATAAAAATCAATCATTTTTTCTGCAATTTTAGTAAAAATTCGTTAAATTATTACAACTTTGCATTAAATAACTATTGAAAATTTAATTTATATGCTTGCATCTATTTTATTTATTGCGATTGCCGCAGTTGCACTGACTTACGCAGGTCGAGAATTTTTGAAAATAAGACGAAATATTTTACTCGGACATGAGGAACTAATAGTTGGAAATGCCACAAAACGTTGGCAAAATGTTTTTTTAATTGCGCTTGGACAGAAAAAAATGTTCACGAGATTTATTCCTGCTATTTTCCATTTTTTTATTTACGCCGCCTTTTTATTGACTCAAATCGAACTGATTGAAATATTTATTGATGGGATTTTCGGGACGCACCGCTTCTTTGCCAACAAAATCGGCGGACTTTATATGTTGGTCATCAACCTTATAGAAATTCTGTCTTTACTGGCTTTTGTAGCAACATTTATCTTTCTCGCTCGAAGAAACTTACTAAAAATTCCCCGATTTCAAAAATCTGAACTCAATGGGTTTCCGCGATTAGATGCTAACATTATTTTGCTGTTAGAGATAGTATTACTTATCGGAGTGTTCAGTATGAATGGCGCGGACACAGTCTTGCAGGGCATCAATCCAGAGCATTATAAACCTATCGGCGGCTTTGCAGTTAGTAGCTGGTTAGGTCCGATGCTGTTCGGTAGTATGTCACAAAGTTCGTTAATAATTGTAGAAAGATTTGGTTGGTGGCTTCATATTTTGACCGTTTTTAGCTTTATGTGCTATCTTCCAAAGTCCAAGCATTTGCATATTTTTTTAGCTTTTCCGAATGTCTATTTTTCTAAACTTACACCACACGGAAAGATGGAAAATATGCCTGCCATTATGAACGAAGTCAAAGGAATGATGGGATTACCGCTCACGGTATCAGAAGTTGCGTCAAATGAAGTGCCCGAATTTGGCTCTAACGATGTCACAAATTTGAGTTGGAAAAATATTTTAGACGCTTATAGTTGTACCGAATGTGGTCGATGCTCCGCCGTTTGTCCAGCTAATTTGACCGATAAAAAATTATCTCCACGCAAAATTATGATGGACGTGAGGGACAGAGCCACCGAAATAGGTAGTATTTTAGATTCACAAAAAATAGAAATTAAAGATTTTTCGGACGGAAAATCTTTATTCGATAGAATTTTGCCCGAAGAAATTCACGCCTGTACCACTTGCAACGCCTGCGTCGAAGCCTGTCCAGTACTAATAAATCCATTGGATATAATTTTAAAAATGCGCAGATACGAAATCTTAACCCTGTCACAAGGTCCAACAGCTTGGCTTCCCATGTTTAACAGTTTAGAAAATTCAGGAGCTGTTTGGCAAATGCCTGTTGAGCGAGAAGCGTGGGCAAAAGAAAATTAAAAAAATATAAAAAATCAAATATGAATATTCCAATCATGTCACAGTTGGATACATCTACACAAAAACCAGAAATATTGTTTTGGGTAGGTTGTGCGGGCAGTTTCGATGCCCGCGCACAGCGCGTTACGAAGGCATTTTGTACTATTTTGGAGGAATGTAAAATATCTTTTGCGATACTCGGCAATGAAGAAAGCTGCACAGGCGACCCCGCTCGCCGAGCTGGAAACGAGTTTGTTTTTCAGTTGTTGGCGTTGCAAAATATTCAAACATTAAATATGTACGAAGTTAAGAAGATTGTGACAGCTTGTCCACACTGTTTTAATACTATAAAAAATGAATATCCTGCGCTTGGAGGGGAATACGAAGTGGTGCATCACACTCAATTTTTGCAAGAGTTGATTGATTCTGGTGCTTTAAAATTGAAAGAAGGTGGCAGCTTTAAAGGTAAAAAGATAGCTTATCACGACTCTTGCTATCTCGGCAGAGCCAACGGTATTTACGAAGCTCCGCGCTCGCTTTTGGAAGCGTTAGATGCTGACCTAACAGACCTCAAACGTAGTCGCAGCAACGGTTTGTGCTGTGGCGCAGGCGGCGCACAAATGTTCAAAGAAGACGAGCCAGGACGAGTCAGAATCAATATAGAACGCAGTAACGAATTGATAGATTCAGGCGCAGAAGTGATTGCGGTAAATTGTCCTTTCTGCTTGACTATGATGCACGACGGAGTAAAAGCGAGAGAAAAACAAGACGACGTAATGGTGTATGATTTATCCGAAATGCTCGTTAATAATTTACAAAAAGTATAGATTTGTGACAAAAATGAACGAATTTTCTCCTCAATCAAAAGTTTGGATATATCAAAGTAGTAGATTATTGACGACTGTTGAAATGTCACAAATTCAAGAAAAGTTAGATTATTTTACCAAAAACTGGACGGCTCACAATCAGTTGCTCAAAGCAAAAGCAGAAATAAAATTTGCTTGTTTTATTGTTTTTACGGTTGATGAATCCGATGCTGGCGCGAGCGGTTGCTCTATTGACAAATCTGTTCACTTTTTGCAATCTATTGAAAGTCAGTATGGTATAAAATTATTTGACCGCCTCAACTTTGCTTACCTAAATGAAGCAAATGAGGTACAAATGCTGCATCAATTACACATTTCGGACTTATATGAGTCTAAAATTATTTGTGACGAAACTTTATTTTTTGATAATTTAGTAGCAAATAAGTCTGATTTTGATAAGCAGTGGTTGAAACCGTTAGCATCAAGTTGGCATTTCAAAATGATAAAAAGAAATTGAATTATGTTTGATTCTCTAAAAAAATGGTTGGGAATAGAAGGCGTGAAAATTGAAATTTTACCGCTACAAGTTGTCAAAAAAACTAATAAATCATTGCATGGAAGCCTGCGGTTCGGGAGTATGGAAACCCAAACTGTCGAGTTCGTAAAGGTTAAAATTATCGAAAAATATTCGCGTGGTCGCGGAGAAAGTAAACTAATTGACGAATACGAGTTGGGAAAAATAGAACTAATAACTCCTTTTGATGTTGTAAAAGGCGAATTTGTTGAGATGGGATTTGAGCTTCCATTCGAGATAAAAAATTCTGAAATAGACGAAATTGGAGCAAAAAATTTCCTGCTTGGAGGTTTGGTTGGTTTTGCAAAAAAAATGAAGGGCGCAAAGTCTGAATATTTCATCGTTGCAGAAGCGAAAGTAAAGGGAACAGTTTTAAATCCGATTGATAAAAAGCCTGTCACACTTATATAATTTTATACAATAAAAAAAATGTCACAAATTAACGTTTTTTGGTTTCGACGTGACCTGCGTTTGAATGACAATGCGGGGCTGTATCACGCACTAAAATCCAATCTTCCAGTCCTTCCGATTTTTATTTTTGATCCAAATATTCTTGATAAGCTCGAAAATAAAAAAGACGCTCGCGTAACTTTTATCCACCAAACTTTAGAAAAAATAAAATCTGATTTGGAGGCTTTAGGTAGTTCTCTTTTGGTCAAATACGGTGAGCCCGCCGCTGTATGGTCAGAGTTGGCGAAGGAATATTCTATTCAATCTGTTTTTACCAATCACGACTACGAGCCGTATGCTTTGGAGCGAGATAAAAATATTTGGGAATTTTTAAAATTGCAAAACGTTGACTTTCAGACGTTTAAAGACCACGTTATTTTTGAAAAAAGTGAAGTCGTCAAAGATGACGGTACGCCATATACCGTTTTTACTCCGTACAGCAAAAAATGGAAAGCAAAATTGCACTCCGAATTGGTAGAAAATGAAGAATTAAATGATTCCCAAAATCTGATTTCATACTTTTTAAAACCTTACGCAACGGAAAAATATTTTTCAAATTTTATTCATACTTCTCCGTTTTCAACTATTTCTTTGGAGGATATGGGTTTCCAAAAGTCCGCACAGCGTATTCCACCTATCGAAATTTCAAGGGGAATTATAAAGAATTATGCAGAGCAAAGAAACTTTCCTGCCGTGCAAGGCACGACGAGATTAGGAATACATTTTAGGTTTGGCACGATTAGTATTCGTGAAAAAGCTCTAAAAGCTATGTCACTGAGTGAAGTTTTTTTGAATGAATTGATTTGGCGAGATTTTTATGCTATGATTTTGTCACATTTTCCCCATGTTTCTAAAAATGCCTTTCGACCCAATTACGAAAAAATCGCTTGGCGAGCTGACGTAAATGACTTCAAAAAATGGTGCAATGGAGTGACCGGATACCCAATAGTTGATGCAGGAATGAGAGAATTAAATACGACAGGCTTTATGCACAACCGTGTGAGAATGGTTGTAGCCAGTTTTTTGACCAAACATTTGCTCATTGATTGGCGTTGGGGGGAGGCATATTTTGCTGAAAAATTATTGGATTTTGACATGGCAAGCAACTCGGGCGGTTGGCAGTGGGCGGCGGGCTGCGGAACTGATGCAGCACCTTATTTTAGGATATTTAACCCTGATAGTCAGCAAATTAAGTTTGACAATAAAAAAGAATATATCAAAAATTGGGTGAAAGAATTTGACACTCCGAGCTATCCAAAGCCTATGGTGGAGCATAAATTCGCAAGAGAACGCTGCCTCGCAACCTACAAAGCGGCATTGGGAAATTCGTCAGAAACTGAATCATGAAACGCATCGGACTTTTATCGGATACGCACAGTCATTTGCCCTCACAGGTTTTTGAGCATTTCGATGAGTGCGACGAAATCTGGCACGCAGGCGACATCGGCAACCCCAAAGTAACAGAAGATTTGGAAAAATTTAAGCCACTTCGAGCAGTTTGGGGAAATATAGACTGTCACGATTTGCGAAAAAAATTTCCAGAAATATGGCGGTTCGACTGCGAAGGTTTAGATGTCTGTATGACGCATATCGGAGGCTATCCCGGAAAATACGCGCCCAAAATGCGCACCTATTTGTACGAAAAGCCGCCAAAGTTATTTATTTGTGGTCACTCGCACATTTTGAAAGTCATCAATGACCCGATTTTACGCTTACTTCACGTCAATCCGGGCGCGTGCGGGCTCGAAGGATTCCATAAAATACAAACTTTGATGCGCTTTTCCATAGATGAGGGCATTGTGAAAAATATGGAGGTTATAGAGTTAAAATCGCCTTGAATTTAGCATAAAAAAAGCTATTTCTGTCGAAATAGCTTTTTTTATTCGGAATGAGGAAAATCAGTAGTTTATTTTAGATACATTCCTTTTCTAAATAATTTTTTCAAATTCGTCTCCAAACCCTGACGGAATCCTGCGAATGTGCTTAATTTTGGTCTTGTGCAAAAAATCAAAATTTGACAGCACGTCTGCCATAAATTCCTCATTGATAAGAGTTTTCAGTTCGTCCAAGCCGCTTACTTCTCCCGATTTGAATTTATAAATTTGTTCGTAAGCACTGTTTTCAAACTTTACAGAAAGCTTTTCGTCCATTTTGAAAATCGTAATTTTCATAGACGAGTGTGGTATGTCGCCGACTATTCGCATGATTTTTCTTATTTAAAAATTTCGCTCAATACACGTTGTAAATCTTCGCCTTTCAAGTTTTTTGCAACAATATTCCCTGATTTATCAAACAAAATATTGGACGGAATGGAGCGAATACCGTACTTTTGTGACGCTTCATTTTTCCAACCTTTAAGGTCAGAAACTTGCTTCCAAACCAATTTATCGGTTTCTATTGCTGCCAACCAAGCCGACTTATCGGTATCCAAAGATACGCCAAGCACCTCTAATCCCTTCGAGTGATAACGCCCGTAAGCTAAAGAAAGATTAGGATTTTCTTTTCTACACGGACCGCACCAGCTCGCCCAAAAATCTACTAACGTATATTTTCCTTTGAAAGATGATAAGCTAACTGGCTGATTATCAACGTCATTCTGCACAAAATCAATAAACGGCGACCCAACTTGCAGGCGACCGAGCAAATCCAACTGTCGCTTTGATTTTACACCGTAATAACTGGCTTGAACTTCAGTGCTTAACTTTTGGTAAAGCTCCATCAACTTTTCGACGCTTTGATTTCCGTTCATATTATCCGAAAGAACATACGCACTGACCAAGTCATTTTTATGTCCGTCAATGAACTTTTGTGACACCAATAATTTGTCTTTATTAATTTGGTCCAACGCATTACCGTCGAGCTCTGTCACACCATTTTTTTTGCCGCCATTGCTTTCATTTTGACCTATTTTATTCTTTTGTTCTAAAATATAAGCAAAAGAATTATTGCGTTGAAGCTCTCTATTCGAGAGATATTCGTCCATCAATTCTGTATATTTGCCGCCTTTCACGCGCACGTCCAATAACTCTTTTGCATTGCCTTTGATGCTTATTTCTTCTTCTGGCGCAACAAAAATTTCCGCCATATTTTGACTCAAATTAGACGAAATTTTGCATACGACAGGGCAAGAAATTTTACCTTCATACTTAAATTTGTTATCCACCAACTCCAACGAATCAACTACGCGATTATCGCCGTTGTAATAGATAAAAAAAAGTTTTGCTGGTGCGTCGCCCCAACCTTTTACTTTTCCAGAGATGCTGAATTTTTTATCCTTTCCGATAGGGTCATTTGTTGAGAACGCATTTAACGACCCAAGCGAAAAGCAAAACAACAAGAAGAATATTTTTTTCATTTTTAAATAATTAATTTTGAGAAAATACGATTTTATAGTAGAATAATTGCGTAAAGTTACAAAGATTAGTAAAATTTCAAAACTTTTTTTTCAAAATCTATTTTTATTCATTGTCCCAAAAATGGATAGCGAAAATCTGTAGGCGACACAAAGTTTTCTTTGATAGTTCGCGGCGAAACCCATCGCAAAAGATTAAACACAGAGCCTGCTTTGTCGTTAGTGCCACTGGCGCGCGCGCCTCCAAACGGTTGCTGCCCGACCACTGCGCCCGTCGGCTTATCGTTGATGTAAAGGTTGCCAGCAGCGTGTTTCAGACGTGTGGTTGCTTCGTTGATGGCGGCTCTGTCACGAGAAAATACTGCTCCAGTTAGTGCATAAGGTGAAGTTTCATCTACCATTTTCAGCGCGTCGTGCCAATGATGTTCGTCATAAACATAGATAGTCAGGACGGGACCAAACAGCTCCTCGCACATTGTGACGTATTTCGGATTTTTGGCTACAATAATGGTCGGCTCTACAAAATATCCGACCGATTTGTCGCAATTTCCTCCTGCAATAATTTCCACATCTGGATTATTTTTTGCTTCGTCGATGTATTTTTTTAATTTATCAAAACTTTGCTCCGAAATAACGGCATTGATGAAGCAAGAAAAATCTTCGGTGCTGCCCATTTTGAAGTCTGCCAAATCTTGGAGCAAATATTTTTTTACATCAGCCCAAAGATTGGTAGGAATATATGCCCGCGACGCTGCCGAACATTTTTGTCCTTGATACTCAAACGCACCTCGAGAAAGCCCTACCGCCACCGCTTTCGCATCTGCGGACGAGTGTGCGATGACAAAATCTTTACCACCTGTTTCGCCCACGATTCGAGGATATGTTTTGTAGGTAGCTATATTTTCGCCGATTGTTTTCCATAAATTCTGAAAAACTTTGGTGCTTCCCGTAAAGTGCAAACCCGCAAAATCAGGATGTTTAAAAATTATATCGCCAGCTTCTGGTCCGTCCGTGAATATCAGATTAATCACACCGTCGGGAAGACCTGCTTCATAGAACAAATCCATAATAACTTGTGCAGAATATGCTTGAGAGTCCGATGGTTTCCAAACTATCGTATTGCCCATGAGTGCGGGGGCAGCACAAAGATTGGCAGCTATTGCCGTAAAATTGAACGGCGTAAGAGCGAAAACAAAGCCTTCAAGCGAACGATAATCCAACCTATTCCACAATAGCGACGAACTCACAGGTTGTTGGGCATAGATTTCGGTGGCAAACTGACAATTAAACCTCAAAAAATCCGCTAATTCGCAAGCAGCATCAATTTCGGCTTGATATACATTTTTGGACTGACCGAGCATCGTCGCTGCGTTCATTCGGGCGCGGTAAGGTCCCGCGAGTAGGTCGGCAGCTTTCAAGAAAATGGCGGCACGGTCTGCGAAAGGCATTTTTTCCCAGTCGTGTTTGGCGGCGAGAGCGGCGTTGATGGCGGCTTGGACGTGTGTTTTGTCGCCTTTATGAAAAAATCCCAACGTGTGCTGATGTTCGTGCGGCGGATGTATCGAAACTCGGTGGTCGGTAGTGATATTTTTGCCACCAATCACCATCGGAATTTCAATTTTTTTGGCTTTTAGCTCCGAAAGCGTTTGCTGGAGCGTCGCTCGCTCTTTTGAGTTGGGAGCATAATTTAAAATCGGTTCGTTTATAGCTTTTGGGGTTTGAAAAATTGCATCAGACATTAAGTGTTTCTATTTAAAATTGGTTGAATGAAAATTTATAGCTATTAAAAATTTATTTTATTTTATTTCAAAATATAATATGGTAATAAAGAAATTTACTGCAAGTCTAATATTTTATGCCTATTTTTTTGAAAATAAACTGCATCAGCCACGCTGGACCAATCAATAAATACTGAATATCCTCCAAAAAGGACGGTTTTTTGCCTTCTATTTTGTGTCCAATAAACTGCCCAACCCACGCCAAAGCAAATATTGAAAGTGAATAATTAACCATATTTGTGCCATCGCCGACCGACAAAGCGAGCGCGTGATTGCCGAGCAATGTCAAAATTCCTATCAATAAAAAACCCAAAAACATCGGTTTGGAAAGCCTAAAATAATAGACCAACGCAGCAGACAACACAATCGCCGCCCAGTTGAAATACCAAGTTTTTTCGGAAAGAAATGGAAATGGCGCAGCGTATAAAATGCCCAACAAGCTGAACATGATAGCCGGAACACAAAGCCAGTGTATGAGTTTGTTGGTAGCGTTTTGGTGGCTCGAGCCGTAATTGCTCAACAATGTTTCTATTGGCTGCATAAAATAAGGTTTAAAAAGATGCAAATTAGTGGAAAAAAGTATCTAAAAATAAGTTTTCACAGGTTTATTTAGCGAAATTTTTAAAATTATTCTTTTGTTGGATTATTGGTTTGAATAAAAAAATGAAATCATCGGTAAATAAAGAACGCTGTCAAAAATTTTGTTACTCGATTCCATTGTATTGATTTTTAGTCGATAACCTCAAAAAATACAATTTTATCGCCGTTATTGCGTTAGGAAAGAAAATAATTTACCGAAATCTATGAAAAAAATACTTTTTTTTACTGCTTTTATATCTATTTTTCTTCAAAATTTTGTCTTCTGTCAAAATAGCGAAAGTGAAAAATCCGACCCAAAAGCAAAAATAATTTTAGACAAACTAAAAAAACAATACGACGGCTACAAAACGATGCAAGCCGATTTCGTGCTTTCGGTAGAAGCCGCCGAAAAAAGCAAGCCAGAAACGCAACGCGGAAAACTCACCCAAGCCGCCGAAAAATACCGCATGGAACTGCCTAACCAGTTGATTGTCAGCGACGGAAAAGCAGTTTGGTTTTACCAAAAGAAAAATAACGAAGTCCAAATTAGCAACTACGACCCCGACGAAAAAGACGGCGCGCTGCTCTCTCCTACCGCCTTGATGCGTATGTACGAAAACGGAAAATTGCTCTATGCACTCGCAGGCGAGGACTCCGAAAATGGCAAAAAAGTAAAGCTCATCGAGTTCAAAGCCAAAGACCGCAAAGCGGATTACGCCAAGCTCCGACTCGCTTTGGACGCTAAAAATAACGAAATAGTGAGCCTTCGAGTATTTAATAAAGATGGAAGTAGATATACTTTCAAATTAGATAAATTGTTGACTAACAACAAGTTAGAGCAAAATGTGTTTACTTTCGATGCCTCAAAATTTCCGAAAGTTCACGTAGAAGATTTGAGAATTTGAAAGGAATCCGTACTTTGCGCCCAAAATAAATTCTTTATGTTGTTACAAAATAAAATTTCGTTGGTGACGGGTGGCTCGAGAGGAATCGGCGAGGCGATAGTCCGCAAATTCGCAGCCGAAGGCGCAGCCGTCGCGTTCAGCTATGTGTCCGAAAGCTCCAGCGAACGCGCCGAAAAATTAGTCGCCGAACTCACTGCCGCAGGGCTTCGTGTTAAAGCCTATCGCTCCGATGCAGGTTCGTTTTTGGAGGCAGAAGTCCTTATCAATCAAGTAGTTACAGATTTTGGTCGATTGGATATTTTGGTCAATAATGCGGGCATCACACGCGACAACCTGATGCTCCGAATGAGCGAAGAGCAGTGGGACGAAGTGATGCACACCAACCTAAAATCTGTTTTCAACCTTACCAAACACGTTATGAAGACGATGCTCCGCCAAAAAAGCGGCTCTATCATCAATATGAGTTCGGTAGTCGGCGACTTTGGCAATGCTGGACAAGCCAACTATGCGGCTTCCAAAGCGGGAATTTTTGGTTTTACGAAGTCCATTGCCAAAGAAGTGGGTTCGCGTGGGATTCGCTGCAACGCCATTGCGCCGGGATTTATAGAAACAGACATGACGCACGTATTGGACGAAAAAACTCGGGAGGCTTTCCTCAACAGTATTCCGCTTCGTCGGCTCGGGACGGGCGAAGAGGTCGCCAATGCCTGTGTGTTTTTGGGTTCAGACCTTTCACAATACGTTTCGGGACAGACTTTGAGCGTCTGCGGCGCATTGAATTGTTAAAAAAATACGCCAAAAAGCGTACTTTTTTTATCAATAAACCGCTTCGACGATTTTTTTGATGGTAATAGCGTCGCCCATTGTGTAGTAATGCAAGCACGGCGCGCCTTTCGCTTTCAGCTCTTTAGACTGCTGGATACACCACTCGATGCCGATTTCCTTAATGTGTTCGTCTTTGGCGGCGTTGATGGCTTTTACCAATTCCTCGGGGAGATTAATGAAAAAATGGCGCGGTATAGACGTAAGTTGGTAGCGTTTGGTGATAGGTTTTAGTCCCGGCACCACAGGGACATTGATTCCGACGGCTTTGCACGCGTCTAAATAGTCAAAATATTTACTGTTGTCAAAAAACATTTGCGTCACGATGTAGTCTGCGCCCGCTTCCACTTTTTGTTTTGCATAGAGCAAGTCCGTGTTCAAGTTCGGCGACTCAAAGTGTTTTTCGGGATAGCCAGATATTCCGATACAAAAATCTGTTTTTTCGCCTTTCGTAATTTCGGTGTCCATGTATTGCCCGTTGTTCATTTCGGTAATCTGACGCACCAAGTCCAGTGCATAGCTGTTGCCGTTGGGGTCAGCGACGAATTTGTCTTCAAACTTCATCGCATCGCCGCGCAAAGCCAGCACGTTTTTGATGTTCAAAAAATTAAGGTCTATCAGCGCATTTTCGGTTTCCTCTTTCGAGAATCCTCCACAAATCAAATGCGGCACAGCGTCTGCGCCGTAGCGGTGCATAATGGCGGCGCAAATTCCGACCGTCCCCGGACGCTTGCGAATGGCAGTTTTTTCGTAGTATCCGCTTGGACGCTTTTTGTAAACATACTCCTCGCGGTGATAAGTGACATCAATAAACGGCGGCTTGAACTCCATCAAAGGGTCAAGTGTATCAAAAATTGCTTGCATACTTCCGCCTTTCAGAGGCGGCAGCACCTCAAAAGAAATCAATGTTTTTCCTGCGGATTTCTCAAAATATTGCGTTACTTTCATCTAATTTTTTAAATTTTATCCAATGCTTTTGAAACAAAAAATAATCAGAATAGTTTTTAG
>JAYWGG010000109.1:0-31264 GCA_043778415.1 Saprospiraceae bacterium | reverse complement strand
ATTTTGAGCTTGTTTTGAGCAATGCGACCAACGCCGTCCTTGGGACAGAGAGAGGTTTGGGGACGATAAGAAATGACGATACGGCAATTTTTATTCCCGCAGGCGGCTACACTACGCCCCTCAACTATGCAGGCTACGAGCAGCTTTGGAGCGACGAGTTTTCTGGCACTCAAATAGATAATTCCCTTTGGGGCTACGACATCGGCGGCGGCGGCTGGGGCAATAATGAATTAGAATACTACACCGACAGCCCCAAAAACTCCTATGTTTCGTCTGGCAATTTGGTCATCGAAGCGCGCAAGGAGAGCTTTTTGGGCAGAGAATATACCTCCGCGCGGATTATTAGCAAAGGCAAAAAAGATTTTACCTTCGGGCGAGTAGATATCCGCGCCAAACTACCGAAAGGACAAGGCATCTGGCCCGCACTTTGGATGCTCGGCAAAAAAATAGACCAAACCAACTGGCCCAACTGCGGCGAAATCGACATCATGGAACTGCTCGGTCACGAACCGAGCAAAATCTATGGAACAGTCCACTACGGTCCGATTGGGTCATCAACCAGCACCACCAAAACGAGCAATTACAAACTTTCGGGCGGTGACTTCTCGGAAAGCTACCATGTTTTTTCTTTGAATTGGTCACAAGACAATATGGAAGTATTGGTTGATGATATTTCGATGCTAAAAACCGACCGCACGCAGATAGGAGCTATTTACCCTTTCAACGAGCCGTTTTTTATGCTTTTCAATATTGCTGTCGGCGGTAATTGGCCGGGCGGTCCGGACATCTCTACGGTTTTCCCACAGCAAATGCTGGTAGATTACATCAGGGTTTTCAAAAAATTATAATTCAAATTTGGGCGGATAAAAAAGAGGCGTTGCGCCTCAAAATACCTTGTTATTGTTTGAATTGATTGGAAAAAATTGAGTACTTTATTTTTTCTTCATTCCTCATGCAAACACTTGCGAAGCAAGATTGAAGTTATGTTCTTCATTTGTTAAAAACATTTTTAAAAAAAAGAAAGCACCGAATATTTAGGAAATATTTGGTGCTTTCTTTTTTTCTACGCCATAAATCACTACCGAAAAAAGCAACAGCAAAGCCGTATTAGCCGCCAAAATCATCAGCCAATGCTGCGAAAAATAGGGACGAATCCAAGCACTGACCGCATAAATCGCAAACGCCCAAAGTATGTAAGCAATGATTTTGAAAGACTCGTAGGGAACTGGATAATAGCGTTGCCCGAGCAGATAACACAGCAGCACCATAGAGCCGTAGCAGATAAAAGTCGCCCACGCCGACCCCGCGTAGCCATACACGGGAATCCAGTAAAAATTGCAGATGATGGTAATAAAAGCCCCGAAAATACTGATGTATGCACCGATTTTAGTGTTGTCCGTCAGGCGATACCAAGACGATATATTGTAATAAATCCCCAAAAAAAGATTGGCGAAAAGCAAGACAGGCACGACCGCAATACCGTCCCAAAACTTCGGAGCAATGAGCAAATTTTTGAGAATATCAAGATACAACAAGGTTACTAACAAGCCAAAAAGAGCGGCGACGGTAAAAAACTTTGTCACATCGGCGTAGGTTTTTCGAGCGTCACTTTTTTGCGCATTTTTAAAAAAAAATGGCTCTGCTGCCATGCGAAAAGCCTGTGTGAAGAGCGTCAAAATCATAGTCAGTTTGTAGCCTGCGCCGTACTCTCCGAGCAGCGATTCGTTTTGGGCGGGCGAAAAAGGAAGCCACCATTTGAGCAGCGTCCTATCCAACACTTCGTTGATGTTTCCAGCCAATCCGACCACCACCAAAGGCAGCGAATACGCCACCATTTGCAGCCAAAGTTGGGCATCAAATTTCCATTGGGACGTAAAATATTGTGGCAACAGCAGCAAAAAAGTCAGCGCAGCAGCAAAAAGGTTGGAGAGAAAAATATAACCAATCAAAAAATTTGGGTTGTAAATAGCTGTCACAAATCGGTATAAAATATGCGTGTGCGGCAAGTGCGCCAGCAAGTAAGGACAGAGCAACAGAAAGAATAAATTGAAACTTATATTGCTCAAAATATTTACCAATTTGATGGACGCAAAATAGAGCGAGCGACCTTCTACCCGAAGTTTGGCAAACGGAATTTCACAGAGCGCGTCGGCGGTAAGGATAAGAATGACAAAGACCAAATACTCGGGGTGCTGCCCGTATCTCAACACGTCCGCTATCGGGCGCACCAACAAAATGAGTAGAGTAGCTATCGAAATGCTTGTCACAAACAATGAAAAAATAGCAGTAGAAAAAACATCTTTTCGCCGCACTTCGTCAGTGCCAAAGCGAAAAAAAGACATCTCTATTCGGTAAGTAAAAAACAACATCAAAAATGCAGAATAGGCAAAAAGTTCCGTTATCTGTCCATAATCTTGCTTGCTCAATACGGACGTATAAAGCGGCGTGAGCAAAAAGAAGAGCATTCGCCCCAGCACACTGCTCAAGCCATAGACGGCGGTTTCGCCGAGTAATTTTTTCAGAACTGGATTTTTTAACACACTTTATTTTTTCTAAAAAAGCCTTTAAAATATTGGTTGCACGGCAGTCGAGTCTGCAATCGGAAGTAACTTTGGGCGTTTGGGCTTGCCATTTTTATCGGTTCCAATACCGACTGCGCCAGTGCTATCTTTGCCGTCTTGAAAGCCGATTGGTGTCGCCAACGCCTCTGCACGGAGCATAGAATCTACCAAAATGTTAGCACTGTCCATTACCGATTTGCGACAAAAAAATTGTTGCTTGAACTCAAATTTTTGGATATTTTCGGCGACGGCGATATTTATTCTTTGCTGTGTTTCGGCTCGATTTTCTTTGCCGCAGCCAAAGTACAAAATAGCTACAAATAGATATAAAATGTTGTTTTTCAATGTTTTATGTAAAATTATTGATTTGTCACAAAATTGAGTTAAAATAAAATATTTAGTGAACATCTTGCATCTGTCGCCCAATCTGTTGGAGGCGCAGATTTTTGATAGAATCTACGCTGGCTCGAAGCGCGCTGTCAAAATTATTCAGACATTCACTGTCCAAGCGTCCCGAAATTTCTTTAATCCGGTGAGCCGTCAAAGTGTCAATTTCTTGTCTTTGGACAGGCGTAAAAACCGAAACCGTAGGCTTGTCTTCGGCACAAGCGACGAAAAATAAGCACGCAAAAAGTAAGAAAAAATATTTCATAGCTATTGAGTTCTAAAAAAATTGATGTCACAATTTCTGATGTATAGTTTTTGTGCCGACGCAGTTTCTATGCTTATCCGCACGTCCGAATTAGCGAGCGAGTCCGGCACTTCAAAATAGTATTGAACCAAATTCCAATCATTTTTTTTGGAAATCGCATTGGACATTCGGACAGCGACAGATTTTTTTACCTGATTTTCTTTCATCAAGGTAGTAACAAATTTTGTTTCGTCTGCCTCCAATTCGGATTTTATTTCGACACTCAACTTCAAAAAACAGACTGGTTTAGGGTCTAAAACTGTCACAAAAGTAAGTAAATTTGTATTTAATAGCGTTATTATTTTTTGATTTTTAGCCCGTCCGTCCAATTCAAAAATCGTATCTTTTTGGTATCTAAAAACAGATTTGAGGGCAGACTCGTCCGCAACATATTCTTTTGTGTCCATCATCGACATATCCAACGGCGTAGGGTTTGGGTTCCAAAAAATAGCCCGATAGTAAGCAAAATTCATTTGGTCGTAGTGGAGGATTCCTTGGTTGTACTGCCTGATTTGAAACAAGTTAGTCGCTATCAAAAAGACGTACAGCACGTAAAAAAATGGCTTAAATACTGATTTATCGGCACGTTCTACCACCAATCCGAGCGGTAAAGCCATGACCGCCAAACTTTGTGCCAAAGCTCGGCAGGAGTAACTTCCACCATATCGCCAAATATGCCAAGCAATAATTATCCAAGTGTTGAGGATAAAAAAAGTGAGTACAGATTTTCTAAATTCTCTTTTTTGCATCAAAAAAAGCCCGCACACCATCAGAATAGTGACAGGCGTATAAACGAACCAACCTTTCTCTTCTCCAAACAAAACGCGCCAGTGTGGATTCAAAAAATCCCATTTAGAACTCATTTTATGTATCCAATTGCCCGTCACAAATTTCCAATAAAATAATTGTGGTAAAGTTGCTAAAAAGCTCCCACCCAAAAACGCTAAAACTTGGGATTTGTGCGTTTTTAAAAATAAAATTTTGCTGCTTTTTGTGTCGGAGAAATTGAAATCCCAGAGTAATGGAATAAATAAAATTACCAATTCGGTCGGGCGCGTGATGGTGCTGATACCGACTATTGCGCCGATACTAAACGCCAAAGCGTGCGTCGGACGATGGTGCCATTTGATGGTAAGAAAAATCATCGAAGCATTCAAAGCAAACAAATATCCATGCGTCTGACCACTATCTACGGCAATATATTGGGGAAGATTGGTCGCCAAAACGGTCAATAGCAATACAATGGCTGTCACTTTATCCGAAAAAAAATGCAATAATATTTTTCGCAATAAAAATAATCCAAGCATGGCATAGCACAAAGCTGCCAAAAAAATCGCATATTGATAAGGCGGCGAAAATCCGTCCGCAGGACAGCCAGAAATAATTGCCGCCGCATGACCAAGCACGAAAAACGGGGCGCAAAGCAACGCCAGCCCAACCGTATAAGTTCCTACTCGATTGCCGTTGGGCAGCAGTCCAGCCTGATAAAAAGCTCCCGAGTATTCGTAATTAGACCGTATATTTTCGAGCCAATTTAATTTTTTTAGATCGCCATAAATAAAAAAAGCAGGCAAAAAATAGTAATATCCTGTAGCGTCCCATTGAAGCACCGTCGTCGGATTTTTACTGTTTTCGGGGTTAATATTTTCTATGCGAATAAAGATAAATACAGCAAAAACGAGTAGCAGAGCCAGCAACGACCAACGATTTGGATTCATACTAAATTAGTTTTCATCTTCGGTTGGACAGTTGGCAGGGCGTTTTTGAGTCAAAAAAATATCAATTTGTTCTCCTACTCGAATCGTACTTCCAGCTTTATATTCTGGAATTTGTTGTGTCACATAAGCCTCTAATTCGTTAGTTACTGTCGCATCTTTGGTCACTGTCCCGACACTCAAATTGAATGTGTTGATGACAAATTTAGCGGCATCGTACTTTTTGCAAACTAAATTTGGCACTGTAATATCAGCTCCTCCTTTTTCCGAAACGACCAACTCAAGTGTCGCTCCCATAGGCATTTTATAACCTTGTTGGAGCTTGTCGGTGATATTTTCGCTATTGTACCGCACTTCGAGGATAGTATTTTCTTCTAATTTTTCGTCAAATCTTCGTTCCGATATTTTTGATTTTACGCCTATCTGTGACAGCTTTTTTTGATACTGATTATAGTCGTCATTACCGCCCACAATGTCGGGAAGCAGGACTAAATCCGCCGTATTTTTAGTAATCGTAAAATACAAGGTACGATTTTCTTTTACCCGAGCGTAAGCGACTGGATTTTGCACCAAAACTACATTTGGTTCTTTGTCTGGCACAAAAATCGAATCTGTTATGACTATCGAAAAACTCTTACTTTTGGCTTTTTTGACCACTTCGCGCATGTTCATACCCACGAAATCTTGTACCTCCAACGACTCTCCATGATTGGTGTAGCACTTCAAAAACCAAGAAGACAGGAACAAAATAGCTATCATCATGCCAAGAATACCTCCACAATTTTTGAGAAATAGAGGAGTTTTCAAAAAAATCCACGCTTCGGCAGCTATGTATTTTACCTTGTCCAAAAAGCTGTTATTATTCATTTTTAATTTAAAAAAAATATAATTTGTGACAAAAATATTTCTGTGTCACAAAATTAGGAACGCGTTCAAAATAAGTTACTATCTTCTGACTTGTCTTTTGAGCCAAAACTGCGTTAGATTTTCGTTACGATGCACGGCATTGCGCCTCAAATCTGCCTTGTTTTGACCCAAAATTCTGCGGCACAATATTCAGTACCTTATTTTCTCTTCATTCCTAAGAAATTTAACGATTGCGAAACATAACTTTCTTTTTGGGAACTGCGGCAAAAGTGACGACCGTAGTGAGGAGGCTACCTACCAAAAAGGCAGCTATAGCGATGTAAAGAATAAGCATTGGGTACAGAATCTTGGTAATGTATTAAAAAATATTTGTTCTCTCGACCGCTAAATTAGTTTTTTTTCGACTTACTTTGCTTTTTTTTATATATTTTTTATTTTTTTATATAAAAAGCATCTAAAAGCACTTATTTCAAATAATATTTTTTTGTCACAAAAATGATTAAACTTGCTAAAAATAATTTGATAATCGCTCCCAGAATCAACGGAAAAAACCCGTATTGTAGGGCTGTTTGAAAGTCATATTTCATTGCCAACCAAGCTACGCCACAAAAAAATAATAGACCAGTCACAAAAAGTAAACCCAAAAATCGTCTGAAAAAATTATTGTTTTTATTCTTACTTTCCAAGTATCCACTGCAATAAGCGGTAGGCAAAAAGCCCAATAAGAACCCAAGACTGCCGCTTTTTAATACCTCCAATCCGCCGACAGCATCTGCAAAAATAGGCAGCCCCAACAGCCCAACAAACAGATATATCAAGACTGCTACCGTTCCGTTTTGCGCACCCAAAAAACTCGCAATTAGCATAATCGCAAGACTTTGACCTGTCACAGGGATTGATAAATTTGACAAATTTATCGTGTATGTTATTTGTGCAAACAAAGCGATAACGACTACCCCGAGTAAAATCTGTATGGCGATTTTAGTATTTTTTTGCATGATTTATTTCCCCAACTTGACTTTTAGACACGTTCATTATACTCCCAAAACTAATTTTTATTTCCCCAAACTTCCTCTATCGCCTCCAAAATCGTGGCGCACGCCCAACGAATGTCGGCTTCGGAAATGACAAGCGGCGGCGCAATGCGCATCGTGCGGTCATTGAATAAAAACCAGTCCGTGATTAGCCCTTTTTGCAGACAAATTTGTATTACTTTTTGCAAAAAATCAAAATTAGGCAGCTCCACACCCATCATAAGCCCCGCACTTCGCACTTCCGCAATGGCGGGGTGGCGCAATAAAGTCCTAAAAAGCTGCTCTTTTTCTGACACTTTTTCGACCAAATCAGAGCCTAAAATCGTGCGCAAAGTCGCCAACGCCGCCGCGCAGCTCACTGGATGTCCCCCAAAAGTCGTGATATGCCCCAGCAACGGACGCTGCGCCAGCGAGTGCATCACGGCGCGCGCCGCCACAAACGCCCCAATCGGCATACCGCCGCCCATGCCTTTGGCGAGCAGCAACACGTCTGGCACGACACCGAATTGCTCGAAAGCCCAAAGGCTGCCAGTGCGCCCATAGCCGCACTGGATTTCGTCCAGCACCAACAGCGCGCCAACTTCCGTGCATCGCGCCCTCAATTTTTTCAAAAAATCACCCGTCGGAGGACGAATCCCGATTTCCGCTTGGACGGTTTCGGCGACGACGGCGGCGGTACGCTCCGTGATTTGGTGCAAACAAAAATCACAATTAAACTCAATATGCCGAATATCTGGCAGCAACGGGCGGTAGGCTTGCGTAAAAAAAGGGTCGCTGTTGAGGCTCATTGCGCCTTGCGTACTTCCGTGATATGCTTTCCGAAAGGCGATAATTTCGCTACGCCCCGTGTGTCGTTTGGCAAGTTTCATCGCTCCTTCGGTAGCTTCCGTACCCGAATTGACGAAATAAACGCTGTCCAAAGTAGGCGGCAAATGCTGTGTCAATAAGGTCGCCAACTGTACCTGCGGAGCAAGCACAAACTCACCGTAAACAATGGTGTGAAGGAACGTATCTGCTTGATTCTTAATGGCTTGCACGACTTGAGGGTGGCAATGTCCGAGACAGCTCACGCCGATACCAGCGATTAAATCCATGTATTTTTTACCCGAAGTATCGTACAAAAACATTCCCTCGGCACGCTCTATTTCGAGCAACAGCGGAAAGTCTGTAGTCTGTGCGACGTGTCGTAAAAAAAGTTCTCTTTGCGTCATATTGTGTTTAAGATTCGGCGTAAAATTAAAGGCAGAAGAATATTATCCATTTTTTTGATATTGCGATATTGCCCAAAGTAAATCGACTTCCGAACAAATTTGATTAATTTTTGCTTGACCAATACCTGAAATCAAACTACAATTAATAGCAGAATATTCGTTTTTTTTGTCCTGATACATAAGCGAGAGCAACTGTGGAAAAATTGTCACAGAAATCGTAATTTTTGGAAAAAAATGATTGACGAATCGGCAAATATCGTCCAATTCTTTCGCTGATAATCCGCAAAGCCGATGCGATAAATGTGCTTCGCAAATCATACCAACCGCGATGGCTTCGCCGTGTAAAAGCGGGGAATCGGTTTCTAAAAAATAAGACTCGACGGCGTGACCAATCGTGTGACCAAAATTAAGTGCTTTGCGAATATTTTGCTCGAAAGGGTCGGTTTCTACGATATTTTTTTTGAGCGCAAGCGACGGAAAAATAAATTGCTGCAGGTCCGAAGTCTGTATTTTGTCTAATGTTTTGAGCTTTTCCCAACTTTTTTTATCCCCAATCAGGGCGTGTTTGACTATCTCTGCGAAGCCGCTCCGAAGCTCTCTTGCAGGCAATGTTTGAAGAAAATCCGCATCAATCAGTACCCGTCGGGGCGACTGAAAAACGCCAACGCAGTTTTTTATTCCGCCCAAATCAATACCCAACTTTCCGCCTACCGAAGCATCTACTTGCGCCAGCAAAGTAGTCGGAATCTGGACAAAATCAAGACCCCGCTTGAAAGTTGCTGCGCAAAACCCTCCCATGTCCCCGATTACGCCGCCGCCAAGATTGAGCAAAAGCGAGCGACGGTCGAAGCGGTAATCTATCATTTGCTGCCAAATATAATCACAGGTTTCCAAATTTTTATGAATTTCGCCTGACTGTATCAAAATAATATTTGCCCCAAAATGGTTTAAAATAGTCTGAATCTTGGGCAAACAAAACTCGTGCGTATTTTCATCTACCAATACGGCTATCTGTGTGTAAGTTTGCTGTTCTAAAAAAGAGTGCAGAATTTCGTCCGCTTTACCGAAGGAAATATCGTAATCGTGGAGTGAAATCGTCATTATTTGCCGCCCATTTTTTTGCGCATACCTTTTGGAAACAGATTGGAGCGACCGCCGCCTGTCGGTAATTTGCCGTCTTTGCCCATTCTGACTTGTGCATTTTCGGCGGGACAGCCCGATTTTGTGCTGCCGCATGACTGAAAAGAGGCACTAAAAGTAGCGAGAATAAAGAAAAATAATAAAAAAATGATATTTTTTTTCATAATATTGTATTGATAACGAATTGTTTGTAAAGTAATCAAAAAAAGAAAGAATATGTTTTAAAAACGAGTTTTAAGAACAATTTATTTTTCAAAATATACACGCTTAAAAACATATTGACGCAAAAATACAGCCCAAAGGTACAAAAACCCTTTGAAAATGAGGACTTTAAGTGTTTTTTATTCCTAAAAGTTTGTTTATGTTTGTATAACGTGTTAGCTTTGCCGATATTTATTTATAACAAATAAAAATTTTTATTAAAATGAACAAAGGGGACTTAATCAGCAAAATCGCTGATAAAACAAACTTGACGAAAGCCCAAGCAGGCGAAGCTCTAAACATAGCTTTGGACGCTATTGCAGGCGCATTGAAAGCCGAAGATAAAGTAACACTTATCGGATTTGGTACTTTTTCAGTATCTAAACGCGACGCACGCACGGGCAGAAACCCTCAAACGGGTGCTGAAATCAAAATCGCAGCAAAATCTTCTGTCAAATTCAAGGCTGGAAAAGAATTATCTGACTCTGTAAATTAAGAAACAGGTATATACTTTACCCTCTCGAACAAAATCGAAGAAAAGTAGAAGGGCAATCAGTACTGTTTGATATGGTGCAGGTTGCCCTTTCACTATTTACAAAATTCTCATTCAATTATGGCTGATAATCAACAACTTGTCAATATAGCGTCGCAGGTGCGGCGCGACATCGTGCGGCAGGTCGCCAACGCACAAAGTGGTCACCCAGGCGGTTCTTTGGGCTGCGCTGATTTTTTGACCGCACTTTATTTTGAAATCATGCACCACACGCCGCACGCGTTTCAGATGGAAGGCAAAGGCGAAGACGTTTTTTTCCTCTCCAACGGTCATATTTCGCCCGTTTGGTACAGCGTGCTGGCTCGAAGTGGCTATTTTCCAGTGTCCGAACTCGCCACTTTTCGCAACCTCAACACTCGCCTGCAAGGACACCCGACGACCCACGACGGACTTCCGGGAGTTCGCATCGCGTCTGGCTCTTTGGGGCAGGGACTTTCGGCGGCTATCGGCATAGCGTTGGCGAAGCGAATGGACGGCGATGACCGCTTCGTGTTCGCACTTACTGGCGACGGCGAGCTGCAAGAAGGTCAAATCTGGGAGGCTGCAATGTTCGCACCGTTCCATAAGTTAGATAATCTAATCGTCACAGTGGACTGGAACGGACAGCAAATTGACGGCTCCAACGAAGAAGTGCTGTCGCTGACCGACTTGCCAGCCAAGTGGCGTGCCTTCGGTTGGGACGTAATAGTGGTCGAAAACGGCAATGATATGCCGCAAATCGTGGAAGCATTGCGGAGCGCAAAAAGTAAAAAAGGCAGTGGAAAGCCTGTCACAATCTTAATGAAAACTCAAATGGGTTTTGGGGTAGATTTTATGATGGGCAGCCACAAATGGCACGGCATCGCTCCCAACGCAGAGCAAACCGTCGCCGCACTCGCCCAATTAGAAGAAACATTGGGTGATTTTTAGAAAATAAAAAAGTAATAAAATAATGTCACAAATATCTTACGCCAATACGGGTTCAAAATCTACCCGCGAAGGTTTCGGAGCCGCGCTGCTCCAGTTGGGCAGGCAACACCCGAATGTAGTTGGCTTGTGTGCCGACCTCATCGGCTCGTTGAGTATGCAGCATTTTAAGAAAGAATTTCCCGAGCGATTCATTCAAGTCGGTATCGCGGAAGCCAATATGATGGGCATTGCCGCAGGATTAGCTACGGCTGGAAAAATTCCCTTTACGGGAACTTTTGCGAACTTTTCGACGGGGCGGGTATATGACCAAATTCGGCAATCCATCGCTTATTCGGATAAAAATGTAAAAATTTGTGCCTCCCACGCAGGGCTGACTTTGGGCGAAGATGGCGCAACGCACCAGATACTCGAGGACATCGGCATGATGAAAATGTTGCCCAACATGACCGTCATCAATCCTTGCGACTACAACCAAACGCTCGCCGCTACCCTTGCCATTGCGGAGCATCACGGACCCGTTTATTTGCGTTTTGGAAGACCAAATTGGGCGAATTTTACGTCCGCCGACCCTCAAACTTTCCAGATTGGAAAAGCACTTCACTTGCAATCCGGTACCGATGTGACGATTTTTGCGACTGGACATTTGGTCTGGACGAGCCTCGAAGCCGCTCAAGAGCTGGCAGCCGAAGGGATTAGCTGCGAAGTCATCAATATCCATACCATCAAGCCTTTGGATGCGGAGGCAGTGTTGGCATCGGTAGCCAAAACTCGCTGCGCGGTCAGCTGCGAAGAGCATCAGCGCAATGGTGGTTTGGGGGACAGCATCGCTCAACTTTTGTCACAAAATATGCCAATTCCGCAAGAATATGTCGCCGTCAATGACAGTTTTGGGGAAAGCGGCAAAGCCAACGAACTTTTAGAAAAATACGGTTTGGGCAAAAAAGACGTGATAGCAGCAGTAAAAAAAGTATTGATACGAAAAAATAATTCTTAAAAAATGGCTACAATTCTAATAGCGGGCGGAACTGGTTTGGTCGGAAAACGATTGAGTACAGTGCTTACAAAAGGCGGTCACGAAGTCATACATTTGAGCCGAAAAGTTGATTTGAAAGCTCCGTACCCAACGTATGTGTGGGACGTAGCGCGCGGATTTTTGGACGAAAAAGCACTCTTAAAAGCCGACATAGTAGTCAATCTGGCGGGCGCGGGCGTAGCAGATTCTCGCTGGACGGAGGCGCAGAAAAAGTTGATTACAGGCAGCAGAGTTCAGTCTAATGAATTGATTGTCAAAGGGTTTCAGAAAATCAGTAAAGTGCCAAAAGCTTATATATCGGCGGCGGCAGTTGGTTTTTATGGCAATAGAGGCGACGAATTATTGACCGAAGAGTCGGCGGCAGGAAGCAGCGGTTTTTTGTCGGAAAGTTGTATTGCTTGGGAAAAAAGTATCGCCGAAGTAGCGGACAAACTTCAGACTCGGACAGTCTTGCTGCGCATCGGAATTGTACTTTCGTTGGACGGCGGCGCGCTTCCCAAAATGTTGTTGCCGTTCAAAGTCGGACTGGCTACTTACTTTGGCGACGGCGAACAATACCAATCTTGGATTCACATCGACGACCTTTGCTCTATTTTTGTGAAGGCAATAGAGGACGAAAATATGAGCGGCATTTTCAACGCAGTCGCTCCTAACCCTGTCACAAATAAATTTTTTACCCAAAAAATAAAAGATAGCTTAAAAACACCTGCACTTTTAATCTCCGCACCAGCCTTCGCACTCCGATTAGGAATGGGCGAAATGGCAGACGTAGTGTTGGGCGGCGCGCGAGTCAGCAACGAGAAACTTCTAAAAACTGGATTTCAATTCCAATTCACAGACTCGGGAGCAGCGTTGGAGGATTTGCTACGATAAGTGTGCGGCTTCGTCCATAAACACTTCGATTTCTTTGGTCATCACGACCAAATCCGTGAATTTTCCTCTGAATCGGGTTGCTTTTACGATGTGATTGTCTATCCAATGGTAGTTTCCGCCGCGTGGTTTGTTGAATAAAATACTGTGGTATTTGAAGCCGTGCTTGTCGAGCCACATTTCGGTCACGGGACGGTGCGCGTCGGTGCGGGAGGTAAAAAGGCAGATCTGGTGTCCTTCATCGTACCATTTATTTACAATCCGCAACGCGTCGGGATAGGGCAGACAAGTCCCCATTCGCTCCGGCTCTTCGTTGGGAATATCGTCGCAAATAGTGCCGTCAATATCTATCAGAAAATTTTTTGTGCCGTCATTCAACACTGGGCTGATGCGCTCGCCTTTTTCATTAAACTTATCTGCTAACATAAAATTTTTAATTTTTAAACACGATTTTTCGTAAAAAAATTATTGTACTGCTCTGTTTGGATAGCCAAAAATGCTTTTTTACCAAAATCATACATACTAATCGTAGGACAAATGTACGACTATTCCTACAAACTTTGGTGATTTTTTAGTAATTGTTCAAAAAACACTAAGTAATTTTTCAGATTTTTGAACTACCTTGCGCACCGCTCGAAAATATCTATTAAAAAATTTCGTTTTGCATACTGATTTTAAAGCCTTTTATCTCTTCATTATATGCGTTTTTTTTTGTCTATCATTTGTTGCCTGATGGCTTGCTCGGCAGTCGCGCCGCCCGAACAAAAAGCAGCAAATATCCCTGTTTTACCCGTCGAAACGATGCCTTATCCGCAGGGATTCTTTGCGTCGCCCATCGGAGAGCCTGTTGATGTGGGAGCTACTTTTGGGGAGCTTCGTCCCAATCATTTTCATTCAGGATTGGATATTCGCCCTCCGCGCGGCAACGGACACCCGCAAGTCTTGGCGGCAGCAGACGGCTATGTGTCGCGCATCAGCGTTCACGGCGGCGGCTACGGCACCGCCATTTATGTCACACATTCCAACGGTTTCACAACTTTGTACGGACATATAGACCGACTTTCGGACAAGCTCCAGCAATACCTCCGCACCGAACAATATGCTCGCCAAACTTTTGACATAGAGCTAACGCCCGACCCGAATTGGTTTCCCCTGCGGCAGGGACAGCCTCTCGGAATTATGGGAAATACTGGACATTCGACTGGCACGCACCTACATTTTGAAGTCCGAAAAACCGATGGCAACATTCCACTCAACCCTCTTCTTTTCGGCTTGCCGACGCTCACAGACCGACTGCCTCCAAGCATCAACGAGCTAAAAATCTACGAATTGGACGGTTCGGGTAAAAAAATTCGCAGCCAAACGTACAAAACAAAACTCGACGCAAACGGCTATCGGCTCGCAGACGGCGATACAATATATGTGAACAGCAGCCAAATAAATGTAGCCATAAAAGCCTACGACAAAGCCCAAAGCGCAAGCGACCACAACGGAATCTATGCTTTGCAAATGTTTCAGAACGAAAATAGTCAGCCTTCTTTTGGCTTTTCGTTGGACGAAATTCCGTTCAACGAATCGCTCTATGTCAATGCGCTTTGTGATTTTGAAAGCATCAAAAATGGCGGCGGCTATTTCAATCGCTGTCACAGATTGCCCGGAAATTATTTAAAATCCTATACCCAAACCGATAACGACGGCTTGATAAATGTTTCACTCGACCAGCCGACCAAACTTACTTTTGTCGCCAAAGATTTTGCAGGCAACTACGGCAGTTTGGAGTGTTGGGTCAAGTATTTACTCCCCGACGGCGAGCCGCTCGTAGCGCCAGAACCTGTCGCCAACTATTGGCTAAAATACGACGAGGAAAATATGATTCGGACGGACAATTTTACGGCGTATTTTCCCAAAGGCGCACTTTATGAGGCGTTGCCGATGCGATTGGACGTACTTTCGGAGCGTTCCAGCCGTATGTTTTCGCCCGTTTATCGCCTTCATTCTTCGCTTACGCCGCTTCATTTGCCGATAGATATTTCGATTGCGCCCAGCGCGACATTGCCGCCCGAGTTGTTGGAAAAAACATTTATAGCCTCCTGCGGCTCGCGCGGATATGGGAACTGCGGCGGCGAATGGAAAAACGGAAAATTAGCCGCCAGAGTCCGCTACTTCGGCGAATATTGCATCATGACAGACGAAACGCCGCCCACTATTCGCAAGAACATCGTTTACAAAACCGTCGGGCGAGGGCGAAAACGCAAAAAAATCGAAATTCCCAATCCTACCCGATTGTCGTTCAGAATTTCTGACAACATGGGCAGCAGTAAAGAGTCGGACGGTCTAAAATTCAACGCTTTCGTAGATGAGCAGTGGATTTTGATGGAGTACGACTCCAAACGCTCTTTGTTATTTTATAATTTCAAAGAAGGACGCGTAGCCGCCGGCGAACACCGCTTGAAAATCGTCCTGAAAGATGCCGTAGGCAACGAAACAGTCTATGAAGAAAATTTTTACATCAACGCCAGCCAACTCCCAGCCGACGATGTGGAGGAAGAAGAACAAAGCAGCTCTACAACCGAATCCAAAGAATGAAAAATAAGCAGTAACTGATGCTATGCAAGGATTTTGAATGTAAAATTTATGTTGTGGTTTGAATTGTGTGACAGTACAAGTAATTGATATTCAGATTGTTATAAGTATTTTTAGAATAAAATGACTTTTATTTTATTGTTCTGTGTGAGTTGGTACACTAAATCAATAGTGCTAAATTTAAAGCACGATAAACCAGTACAAAAGCTGTGATATAATACTATTATCTATCATACATTTTGTATCACAAGCAAATTCCTCCTCAAAATTTTACGGCGAAAAAAATAGATGGCTTTTGTCGCCTTTTGTTTGCTTCCGATTAGCCTTTTGTATTGTGTTGGTTCATGGTGGAAGCGATGCCGAGCGTGCCGAAGGTAAGCGTAGCATCGGCGGCAGCTCGAAGAATATCTTGAAGTTTTTCTTCCTCTTTCGGAGTCCATTTGCCGAGTACATAATCGACTTGTCGCCCTTTGGAAAAGTCGTCGCCGATGCCGATTCGGAGGCGCGGGTATTTGTTGTTGCCGAGCATAAAATCTATATTTTTCAAGCCGTTGTGACCGCCATCGGAGCCGTTGGGGCGGAGGCGTTGCTTGCCGAAGGCGAGATTGAGGTCGTCCAACACGACCAACAGGTTTTCGGGTTGTATTTTTTCGCATTGCAGCCAAAAGCGCACGGCTTTGCCGCTCAAATTCATGTAGGTAGAGGGTTTGAGCAGAATAAATGTTCGGCTTTTGTGCTTGAACTCGGTAATCGAGCCGTGTTGCACGCTTTTGAAAGTCGCTTTAAATTCTTTCGCCAACAAATCTACGACTTCAAAGCCTATGTTGTGGCGAGTGCGCTCGTATTCAGCACCAATATTTCCAAGACCTACGATTAGATATTTCATAAAATTAAGACGTTTTCAGAGCGCAAAAATAGCAGATATTTTTGTAAGAAATACGTATAAAATAAACCACTCATTTTTTTTGCTAAATTAGAACCAATCACTGCGTTATTTTTTCGTTACAACGCCCTGCGGTGCACCTCTAAAATGCCTTGTTATTGTTTGAATTTATTTGAAAAAATTAAGTACCTTATTTTTTCCTCCGTCCTAAAAAGTATTTTATTGTAATTATTTCAATAAAAAAAAGTATTTTTTGGTTTAGATGTCACAAAATAATTAATTTTACGGCGTGCTACTTTGGAACAAATTTAGAACAGAAAAATAAACATTAAAACAACATGAAAAAAATTGGAATTTTATTCGGCATGGAAAATACTTTTCCGCCAGCTTTCATTGCGCGAGTGAATGAAAAAATAAAAAAACAAGGCATCAAAAATTTGATGGCGGAAGCTGTCCAGATTGATAGAGTCGTGCAAGGCGAATCGTCGGGCTATGCGGTAATTATTGACCGTATTTCGCAGGACGTTCCGTTTTATCGTGCTTTTTTGAAAAATGCTGCCGCTTGCGGCACTGCCGTCATCAACAATCCTTTTTGGTGGAGTGCGGACGAAAAATTTTTCAACAACGTGCTGGCGACTCAAATCGGTGTGCCAGTGCCAAAAACAGTTTTGTTGCCTTCCAAACAACACCCGACGGATACTTCGGAGCAGTCTTTTCGCAACCTAATGTTTCCACTTGCGTGGAACGAAATGTTTCACCTTATCGGCTTTCCTGCCTACATGAAGCCTCACGCGGGCGGCGGCTGGAAAAGTGTTTATAAGGTAGAAGACCCTGCGGATTTTTTTGAGAAGCACGCCGAAACCGAGCAGTTGGTAATGATGTTGCAAGAAGAAATCCAATTCACAGATTATTTTCGGTGCTACTGTTTGGGCGGAAAAAACGTCCACATCATGCCTTACGAGCCGCGCAATCCGCATCACCTGCGCTACGACGCGCAGTTGCCGAAAGGACCAGAAGCCAAAAAATTGCTCGCTACCGTCCATGAGTATGTCCTAAAACTCAACCACGCTTTGGGTTATGACTTCAACACGGTCGAGTTTGCTATTCGTGACGGTATTCCGTATGCGATAGATTTTTGCAATCCCGCGCCCGACGCGGAGCATACTTCTGTGGGGCAAGAAAATTTTGACTGGATTGTAGAAAATGCAGCAGATATGGCTATCGAAAGAGCTTTGGCGCACAAGGAAGGGCAAGACAACCTGACGTGGGGAACTTTTATCCAGAATGCAGCAGGAAAGACGGCGAGCGCGAGCGCAGCCGCTCCGAAAGCCGCTGCCCAAGCGACTGCGAAGCCTGCCGCCGCTACAAGTCAAAAAGCAAAACCAAGCAGCAAAGCAGCAACCGCCAGCGATGACTTGGCGAAAATAGAAGGAATCGGACCAAAAATAGCGGAGATTTTGCAAAAAGCAAACCTCAATACTTTCGCAGCTTTGGCGGCTGCCAAAGCCGACGACGTGCGCGCAATCCTGACTGCCGCCGGACCTCGATACAGAATACACAATCCCGAAACTTGGATGGAGCAAGCCGCCCTCGCCGCCAAAGGCAGTTGGGACGAGCTAAAAAAACTTCAAGACAAGCTGAACGGCGGACGGAAATAAATTCTGACCGAAAATTAAAAAAATCCCGACTGACTGTTGAGCAACGCAGCAGTCGGGATTTTTTTTCATTCGCTGCACCAGGAACGCGTCTAAAATAAACTACTTATTTTTTCTTCATTCCTCAAACAAAAGCCGATGCTTTCTAATTTTCAAATCTACTGCAAACTTGGTTTGCTCCACATCGCCGACCTCCGCGCCTACGACCACATCGTGTTTCTGGTAGCTCTTTGCGCCGCCTATACCCTCCGAAGCTGGAAAAAATTACTCGTTTTAGTGACGGCTTTTACGGTCGGACATTCGCTCACACTGGCACTCGCCGCCTTGCACGTCATCAGTCCGCCCGCCCGATGGGTAGAACTTTTGATACCCGTCACGATTATCGTCACCGCCGCCTACAATCTTTCGACATTGGAACGCAATTTGCAGGCTATGAAGATAAAATATCTGTCCGCGCTGCTGTTTGGGCTGATACACGGAATGGGTTTTTCGAGTTATTTTCGGAGTCTTTTGGGGCAGAAATCGGAGATTGTCGCGCCGCTTTTTGCATTCAATATCGGCATCGAGGTAGGGCAGTTGCTCATCGTGGCGGCTTTGATGGCGATTACTTTTGTGGTAGTAGAAATTTTCAAAATCCGCCATCGCTACTGGTCTATTTTTCTTTCGGTGCTGGCTATTGTAGTCGCCGTAGGTTTGATAGTGCCGCAGCTTATTGAGTTATAAGTTACCGACACCTTTGAAGTATAGGTAACTATTTTTTTACGATTTTTTACGATGAAATTTCTTTATCTTTTTTTTGGTATTTTGCTTACGCAAGTTTTGCCCGCGCAAGACCTGTCGAATACAGACGTAAAATTTTTGACGCTCGAGCGTCCCGAAATATTTGGTTTGGATTTTGGGTGCATTGCGCAAGACCATGTCGGCGTGATGTGGTTGGGCGCGGAGTCGGGATTGTACCGCTACGATGGGATTGAGTTCAAAAAATTCAATGATTTTTTTCCCGATTTGAAACTTTCTTCGGAGTCTATCAACTGCCTGCTTTTCGATGCCCAAAATGAAGAACTATACATCGGCACGAACAACGGACTGAACATACTCAACTTTTCAAAAAATTTATTGACCAATCGTTTTATTGGGACTATCGGCGCGTCCGACGGCTGGTCGCTCAACACTGCCGACATCAGCCAACTCAAAAACGACGAAAACGGAAACATCTGGATAGTAGCAAACGGCAAATTAGTGAAGATGAAAACCATCTTGCATACTTACGAAAATTATTCTTATTTCCAAAATATCTGTGATTTGGGTATTGACAAAAATAATACAGTATGGATTTCGGACAAAGTATTGGGTATTCGGAACCTGCTCAACCGTGACATTTGCCGCTTCGAGGAAGTAGCGGCGCGCCCGTTTAGGTTCGTCAATGACCAACACGGCAAGGCGGTAGCGGTGATTTGGAAAGATTTTTGTTATGCGTTGGAGTATGCCGAAGTCAAAAAAAAAGCCATCGCAATTCCATTTCAAGAGGAGTACAAAGCGATAGCCGAACAATTCGCCGGCAGCTACAAAGAGCAATATCCCAAATATCAGTCGTGGTTGGACGCAAAGACTTATATTTTTTCTATCTACGAAAATGCGGCTGGACACGTCTGGATTCTCACTCGGTTGGGTGTTTTTGTGACTTCCACAAAAAGTAAAAATTATTTCGTAAAAAACGGAGTGCCTACCAAATTTTCGCTTCGCAAAATATCTAAAAAGTCTGATTCGGAGTATAAAATTTCTTCTTACTCGGGCGAAATCATTTGGAACAAAACGACCGACCAATTTCGAGTAAATACCAAAACACCTACTTATTACGACCTCGTGGAGGTAGATAAAAATACGTCATGGATGCTGACAGACGGCGGCGGAATGTTCAAAGTGGAAAGCGACAAGCTCATTCACTCGGCTTTCGGCATGGCTTCTGTGCGCTGCTGTTTGGTAGAAGACGACACGCTATGGACTCCCCTGAACGGCTATCTTTTCAAACTAAAAAAACAATCTATCCAAGTTTTAGACTCGATAGCAATAACTACTCGACCCGACATCGGTGTTAATATTATTGTCAAAGATTGGGCGGGCGACAAGCTCTGGATAGGCGCGCAAAACGGACTTTACTCGTTGGATAAGATTAGCAAAAAGCTGTCTTATCATACATTTTCGGAAAGCGGTCGGAAGCAGGCGGTGACGGGCATCGTAGATGACAATAATTTTTTGTGGGTCGCTACCACCAACGGCTTGTTTCGGTACGACAAAATGAACCAACGCTTTGAAGTCATAGAAGCTGCCACAGGGCTAAAAAGTCAATATATCAATACCTTGCTGCGCGTAAAAAATAACCTTTGGGTAAGCACCAACGCTGGCATCAGTGCCATCAATATGAGCAACAGCAACTGCTATAATTTTTCGACCCGCAGTCCACAGTTATCCAACGAATATAATTTTGGCTCTTGTTATTACGACCAATCCGACAACACGTTGCTTTACGGCGGCATAAACGGGCTGACTATCATAAAACCCGATGAGGCATTGAGCGAAGCCTCCGACCCGAGCGACCAATTTTTACTGCAATATGCGTCGTGGCACAATCAAAACAGCGATTTGGTGAGCTATGTCAATTATCCGAATGTCAAGTCGCGGCAGGAGATAAGCCTTTCTGCGAAGTCGAGCAGAATTTTGTTTTACATTTCGTCCGCTGACTTTTTGAAAGAATCCAACCAGACTTACAAATACCGATTGAGAGGCTACGACGACAGCTGGACGTATGCGACCAAGCCCGTCAAGTTGGAATATTTATCGCTCCCGAGCGGCGTTTATTATTTGGAAATAAGCACTTCTAACAGCCTCAAAACAGTCGCTATCTACAAGATTGTGAAGGAAAAAGAGTTTTATAAAAGAACAGAATTTTTTGTATTTCTTTCTTTTATACTCATGTTGATTGGGTTTTTTATCAATTATTATCTCAACTACCAGAAGGACAAAATAATTGCCATCAAGTCTAAAATCGCCCGAAACTTGCACGACGAAGTTGGCGGCATCATCAACAATATCAGTATTCTTTCCAAAACGATGGAGGAAAAAAATACCCAATCCGTTCCCGTCGCTGAACGCCAACAAGACCTCCAATTAGTGAATAAACTGAGCGAAGAAGCCAGTTATTTGCTCAGCAATGTGCTGTGGTCTATTGACCCTGCGCAAGCCAACCAAATCAACCTAAAAGAAAAAATACAGGATATTTTTGACGAATATCTCAAGTCCAACGGCATCAACTACCGAATCGATTGGAGCGAGTCGCTGCCGCACCAGTTGTTTGACGTAGAGAGAAATTTTCAGGTACTTCTGACGCTCAAAGAAGGCGTGACCAATACGCTCAAACACAGCCATTCGCAGTTGGTGGTGTTGGCAGTGGAGGACGTAAAAAATCAGGTGCATATCAAAATGACCAACTACTTCGACCGCTTGCTGCAACCGAAAGTTTCTAACCAAATCGGACTCGTCAGCATCAAGGAGCGAATCGAAAAAATAGGCGGTAAAATTGCTTTTCTCGCCGCCGAGCGGCATTTTGAATTATCTATCCAGCTGAAGAAATAAAGAAAGCGAAGTTACCACCACCTTTTAGATGTCGATAATTTATAAAAAAAAAGACGCACTAATTGATTAGTGCGTCTTTTTTTTGGAATTATATTTCGATTAATAAAATTTAGAGCGGTAGTCTTTCACGTCCGCCTTGTCGCGAAGTGCTTGGAGCAAACGTCCTTTGACCTGATTTTTGACGGGTCCTGCGATTTGCTGGCGCAACATCGGAATATTGGCAGCACCTTCCAATGCTGGTTTGTTGATGAGCTGCGCTACATAAACGCCGTTGTTGCCTGCCACAGGGTCGGTCGTTCCGTTGATGTCGGTAGCGAAAACTCTCGCCACCAATTTCGGCTCGCCTCCCAAACCGGGTACGAAAGGCGACGCAAATGAAACGCCTTTTGCAGTATCTACTTTTGAGTTGTAGGTAGAGGCGATGGCAGCCAAATCTTTGGTAGTGATTTTGGATTTCAAAATCTCACCTTTTTTACGATTTTTTACCTGCGCCTCGATGTCTTCGCGGACGGACGCTACGTCTGGCAAGCCCGGCTTGACGATAGACTTCAGACCAGCGACTACGAACTTGCTGTTGTAGTACAAGTTTGGTTCTTGATAAACGTAAACTTCTGGAAATACGTCGCCGATTCGGGTTTTTGGATCGTATGCCTTGCGCACGATTTCGCGGGAAGTTTGCGAGCCACCCAATGCGCCGAGATTGAAGTCATTTTCTAAAATATTGGCGGATTTATCTACTTTTAGCTTCGCGTCTGCGGCATTCTTGGTGAGTGCGTCCAATGTTCGGCTGGTTTCCATGAGCTTGCGCGCTTGGTCAGAAACGGCGTTTTGAGTTTCTTCAGACGGCACGATAGGCTCACGCAAGTAAGCCAACTTCGCCATTGCAGTTCCTTTGCCTACTTTTGAGCCAGTTATTTCTATCAAGTGCCAGCCGAATTGTGTTTGTACGGGATACAATTTTCCTGCTTTTCCCGTATAAAAACAAACGTCGTTAAACTCTTTTACCATTCTGCCTTCGCCAAAATAGCCCAAGTCGCCGCCTTTTGCCGCACTTCCGCCGTCTTGACTGAAGCGAACTGCCAACGAATCGAAGCGTTCTTTTCCGCTTTCCAACACCAATTTTAGGCTGTCAATGGTCTTCTTCGCCGCCGTCATTTCTTCTGGCGTTTTTGCTTGGATAAGGATATGGCGGGCTTTGACGGAGTCTGCTACGGTCATTCTATCCAAAATCTTGACGGTATTGTACGCGCCGCCATCTATGAACGGTCCCAAAACGGTGCCGATTGCCTGCGAAAAAACAGCGTCTTGAATATCTTTTGCGACGGTTTCTTTTTTGGTATAATTTTCTGGATAAGTGCCGTCGTTGGTGAGTACGAACAACGAATCATTTTTAGCTTCCTTGAACTCGGGGATTAATTTTTCTATCACTTCGCGATTTTTTGCGGAGTCCGCCGCCGTTGGTAAGACATCAAAAGCAACAAAAGAAATTTTACGACCTTCTTCTTTTTGGGTCAAAGCGCCTTTGTTGTCTGCTATGTATGCACTAAAGTCTGCATCTGTGAGCTTCACGTCTGCATCGCTCACTTGGTCGAATGCGATTTTTGAGTACAAAAAATCTACTTTTTGGTTCACGTCTGCATTGGCTTGTTCGGCTTGCCAAGTCGGTGTGTAGATGGCTTTTGCGACCATCGAAACCATTTTGGATTGGAGTTTTTCTTTGACGATTTCTTTCTCTTGCTCCGCCCAATACTTGACGAACTCTGGCTGCAACGCTTGTCCTGCCTCCAACGCTTGCTTTATCTGTGCCAAACGCTGACGGTCCACCTGCCCAGTTTGTGGGTTAGAAAAACGCTGCTGCACAACGGGACTCAACACATTGCCGAACTCCAAGTCGAGCAATTCTTCTTTCCCTACGCCCAAGCCCATCGCTTCGGATTCTTTTTTTACCAATTCGTTGTCCACCATGTAGTTCCAGATTTCGGCGCGGCGCGGGAAAGCGTCGCCTGCGGCGTTGCTGTATTTCAACTTTTCGAGTGCCGTAAATTCGTTCCAATCTACTTCTTTTCCGTTGATTTTTCCGACGGTGCTGGCACTGCCAGAAAATAATCCTCCTGATTTTTGGTTAGAAGTCATATCCATGAGGATAAATCCGCCCAACGCTAACGCAATGAGGGTGATGAGCAAACCGCTCTTTTCTCTAATTCTGCTGATTAATGCCATGATATTATGGTAACTATTTTGTTTTTATTGATGAATACAAAATGAAAGTACATAAAGAAGAATAAAATCTTTTGGGAGTAAAAATATATAAACTGCTGATTATCAAACTTTTAGCGTCAGCGACTTGATATATTTTTTTAACAATAAAATCTTATTTTCAAAAAGTGTTGCAAAGGTAATATTTTACTGTAAAAAAGCAAAAAAATTGACAAACTTCCGCAAATTACTTCTAAAAAATACAGACAGATTTTACGCAACGCTGCGTTTTTTGTTTCAAGAAGTTGGTTTCATTTGCGTTTAGCAATTTTTTTTTATAAAAAATAACTAACTTTGGGCAAATAAAATAGAGATAGCGATGATTTTACAGACAATCTTGCGCAGCGCAGCGCAGTTTATTTCGGTTATTTTTCACCCATTGTTGGTGCTGACTTATATGCTGCTGTTGCTGCTGGCTGCCAATCCGTACCTGTTTGGGTTCAACAATCTTGCCGAAGGTCACAAAACGATATTGGTGGTTTTTTTGTCCACTTTTTTGCTGCCCGCTTTTTCGGTGATGTTGATGAAGTGGCTCGGCATGATTCAGTCGCTCCAGATGCGCGACAAGTCGGAGCGGATAGGTCCGTATATTGCTACGGGCGTTTTTTATCTTTGGACATTCAAAAGTCTGTACGCCAACACGGATATTCCCATTGCCTTCACTGCGGCGGTCTTGGGAGCTACGATGGCTCTTTTTGCTTCTTTTTTTATCAATATTTTTCAAAAAATAAGTGCGCACGCGGTCGGTATGGGCGGGCTGACAGCGTTGGCGTTTCTGACGGTCGTGTGGTTTGGCTACGGCACATTTTCTCTTACTGCGCTGGGCGATTCAGGCGCGCAAACCACTACCGAAGTAGCTTTTATGACGGTGATTTTTCTTTCAGGAATCGTCGGCACGGCTCGCTTGCTGCTGGGAGCGCATCAACCCAAAGACCTGTACGCTGGGTTTTTGTTGGGTTTTGCGACGCAAATCATTGCTATCAAAATATTATTGTGAGCGTAGGTTGTTTTTTAGTTTTTAGTTGTGAGTTTTTTAATTTTTAGTTTTTCGCAGAATTATTTGTGATATTAAAATCTAAAAACTACCTAAAGCAACGAATAATAATTGGTGTTGGCTTTAGCCTAAATGACTCGCTTGTGGCAAGTATTTGGCTAAAGCCGATAAACCCCTTTTTTTATACAACAGCTAAAGCTGTTGCCAATTCATAAGCTGTCAATTCATAAAACTATTTAGATACAACTATCTAACCCGAATATCTGTAACTATCCAAGCGCAGCAAGACACCTATCAGAACCGTAAAACCAATCAGCGACGAACCGCCGTAACTGATGAGCGGCAACGGAATCCCAATCACAGGCAGCAAACCCATCGTCATACCGATATTAATAAAAAAATGGACGAACAAAATACCCGCCACGCCGTAGGCATAGTGGCGCGAGAAATCAGAGCGTTGCCTCTCGGCGATAATCGTGACGCGGATAAGCAGCAGCAAAAAAAGACCAATGATGCCCAAGCTGCCGATAAAACCTTGCTCTTCCCCGATGGTACAAAAAATAAAATCCGTCCGCTGTTCGGGGACGAAATTGAGCTTCGTCATCGTGCCTTGCAAAAATCCCTTGCCTTCCCAACCGCCAGACCCGATTGCCATTTTTGATTGTAGCACGTTGTAGAGCGAGCCGCGCGGGTCGCACTTTTTGGGTTGCAGCCACACATTGATGCGGTCTTGCTGGTGCGGCTTGAGGATATGATAAAAAGCGTAGTTGGCGGAGTACGAAAAGGCTGCGCCTACCGTGAGCGCGAATGTCAAAAACAGCGTGACTCTGGATTTGCCGATATTCCACAAAAAAATTCCTGCTACTACATTGAGCAGCAAAACTCCGAGCAACGCGTAGTTTTTGTAGCCCCATTCGGACGCAAAATATATCCCCACTACGACCGCCACTACCGCCGCCGCCCAATAAATACGATACAGTTTGACATTCGCAACCACTACCGCCAAGCTAATAACCAAAAGCGACAGCACGACCGAAGAGCTTTCGTAAATCAAAGAAAAAATAAACAACGTAAAAAAAGCTATGCCGACCAAATATGGCGTAGGCGAAAATCCTTCGCGGTAAAGCAAAATCAAAAACGATAAAAAGACCAACGCCGAGCCAGCGTCGGGCTGCAACATAATGAGTAACATCGGCGCAGCAAAAAAACTTACCGCAAGGATTTGCGAGCGCAACTCCCTCAAATTGGTGCCATAAGTACTCAAATAACTGCTCAAAGCGAGGCAAGTACCAAACTTGGCAAGCTCGGCAGGCTGTATGGAAAAGCCGCCCATCGAAAACCACGATTTAGAGCCATTTATCTCGACTCCGAGAAACGGAACTAACAGTAGCAACAGCAGCCCCAATGCGTAAAATAAGTAGGCAAACGTCCGCCACACTTTCCAGTCCAATACCAAAATCACTATCAAAACTACGCTCGCCAGCGCAATCGCAATCGTCTGTTTGCCGACAGGAAGTTTAAAAAAAACGCTCCAATCTTCGGTGTAGCCGTCGCGATAGCCGACGGCGTAAATCATCATCCAACCGATGCCGACCAAAGCGATGTAAATAGAAAGAGTCATCCAGTCTAATTTTCGAGATTCGGCGGAGGCGTTGTTGTTGGTGACTGCGGTTGAAAAAAAACTCATAAGGAGATAATGTCAGATATTTTTTCGATATTTGCTTCGCAAAGTTGCGCTAATTTTTTAGAAAAATTTATTTCTGACACATTTTTTATGCTAATTATTCAAGATATTTTGGTGAGCGACGAAGTCGTGGAGCAACAATTCGTCTGCAATCTAAACGCCTGCAAAGGCGCGTGCTGCTGGGAAGGCGACTTCGGCGCGCCGCTCGAAGCTGCCGAATTGCCGATACTCCGCGAGATATATGCAGCCGTCGAGCCATATCTCGGCGAAGAAAGCAAGGCGGTCATCGAAGCACAGGGAAAGTACACCCGATTTGGGAAAGACCGCGAGTACGGCACTCCACTCGTCGCCAACGGAGCGTGTGCGTACATGACTTTTGACGAACTGAACATCGCGCGCTGCGGCATTGAGCAAGCATGGCGCGCCGGAAAAACCACGTTCCGAAAACCAATTTCTTGCCACCTGTACCCGATTCGCGTTTCCAAACATCCGGCGGGCGTATTCGAGGCACTCAATTATGACCGTTGGGACATCTGCTCGGCAGCCTGCGAGCTGGGCGTAAAGGAAGAAATGCCCGTCTATCAATTCCTCAAAGAACCGCTTATCCGCAAATACGGAGAAGATTTTTACGACGAATTAGACGCGGCTGCGCAGTATTTTTTAGGAAAGTAAGAAAAAAATTATAAAATTAAAAGTCATTAATTATGGGAAAAACCTACGACAATCTGCACGATTTTTATTTTTTTTACCTCACTGAACACCAAAATGCGGTCAGCCGAACACTTCATTTCATCGGTACGGGTATTTTTCTGAGCATCGTGTGCTACTCAATTTGGTCAGCGCAGTGGTCGCTGCTCGCTTGGTGTCCCATCGTTGGCTATGGCTTTGCGTGGGTCGGACATTTCTTTTTTGAAAAAAACAAACCCGCTACTTTCAAATATCCAGCGTTCAGTTTAGTGTCCGATTTTATTATGTTTTGGCACATTCTGACCTTTCAACTTCCTGCAAAAATGCGGGAGGCTAAAACAAAAATTGGCTAATAAATACCCATTTTTTGTTAAATTGTACCCAATTGCTGCAAAGAACTCAAAACCCACGAGTGGTTTTCCTCCCGAACAATTATTTCCAAAAAGACGGTGTCCAGTGGAAAGACGGGCAGTTGCAGCCAGTTTTGCAGCTGCTCATCGTGCCGACGAGCATTGCGGCAAACAAAAGTAAAAACATTATTTTTTTTGTATTCTTCATGTCAATTTTTTTTTATTTTAATCCAAAGGCTTCCAAGTTTGTGGAAACCGTCAAATGGTTGGTACTGCCTGCCAAGTGCGTAAATGCACGTCCGTAGTCCAAGCGAAAGTTACTGACTTTGATGCCTGCACCCAAGCTAAATCCTGCAAAACTCCGATAGTTTTCGACCGAAAGCTCCTGCCGACGAAGATGGTTGTAACCGATTCGGAAGCGCAAATTTTCTTTCTTTCCCACCAACACCTCTGCTCCAAACGTCAAATGTCGGAATAAATTATCTATCCAAATCGAACTGCTGCTCGAGGACGATTGAGTATCGTTCAAAAACGTGGTAGCTGCTACGGTCGCAGGGTCTTGATAGCGGATATTCCAACGCTGAAGGTGGTGCGCCAACACCGAAAACCGCAGTGGCGTGTGTTTCAATCTTTTTGATAGTCCCAGCTGAATGTCGAGCGGAAGTGGCTCGCGTTGGTTTTGCTGCGAATAAGTGCTGAGCTGTACGCCGAGATTGCGGACGGCAAGGGTAGCGCAGATTTGGGCTTCGGGGTCGTAGTAAGTACCGCTCACATCGGTCGCCAAACCCGTCGAGCGATAGCTTTCGAGTTGTGAACTAACGAATTTGAGGTTGAGTCCGATAGAAAAATGTTCGTCCAATTTTTTCATTCCACCCAACAAAAATGCGTAATCTGCTGCTTTGAAAGAGCCAATTTGCGCGCCGTATTCATCGGCGGCATCGAATGTCCCGTAGTTGATGTATTGCAAGCCAAACTGTAGCATCATGCCCAATTTTGGAGCGTTTCGAGCGTACATTACAGAGCCGCTTTGCACGCCTCCCAACTGAAAATGATGGTTGAAAGACAACGCGTTGTGCATCGAAGGATTGAGCAGCGACGGCGCGACAGCCGCCAACGCAACGTCATCGTCCTTCACGGAAAGCAATCCGCCACCGAGTGCCGTAGTACGCGCTGACGGCGACAGGCTCAAAAACTCAAAAACGTGCCTTCCGCCCACCACTTGCGCAGACGCAGCGACCAAATTGGTGAGCAATAATGTATAGACAAGTAGTTTTTTCATCAATTTTTGATTTTTTATGCTAACGCAAAAAAACTATGTAAAATTTTCATTTCCAAAAAATTAACATTTCTAAAGAATGAAGAAAAAATAAGTAGTTTATTTTAGACGCATTCATAATGAATGAAGAAAAAATAAGTAGTTTATTTTAGACGCATTCCTAATAGACCACCGTTATTTTTTCGATAATATCTCCTACTTGGATTTTTTGGACTGCGTCCATGCCTTCCACCACTTTTGCAAAAATCGTGTATCCTCCGTCCAAATGCGGCGCGGGCGCGTTGGTGATGAACCACTGCGTGCCTTCGGTGTGGTTGCCAGACGAAGCCATTCCTACCATTCCTTCGGTTTCGTAGCGGACGGACGGATTGAATTCGGAGCGAATGGCGTAATCTAATGCGCCAAATCCGTCGCCGCGCGGGCAGCCGCCTTGCACCACAAAATTACTCACTACACGGTGAAAAGTTTTTCCATTGAAAAAGCCACTGTTGGAAAGTTGTATAAAATTGGCGACCGAGCCGGGCGCAATTTTTGGAAAAAAGACCAAACTGATATTTCCGTACTTTGTCTGAATTATCGCTCGAGTTTTTTCCGTCACCAAACTCACTATTTTCCAATCTATCGGATGCGTAAAGTCGGGTTGTTTGGGGCTGCTGTCTGTTTTTCCATTGAAGTAATCTATCGTTCTTTGCAGTTCGTTGTATGTTTCGATTTCTTTGGGCAATTTCAATTTTATCAACGCGTCGTTGAGAAAAGATTTTTCTTCGCCTACCATAATTTTAAAATCAGGGTTTGGCTCGCGCAATGCTTGTGCCGCGCCCGCCACCAACGCTACATCGCCACTTGAAAGAGCTTCTTTGAAAAAGCTCAACATATCTTCTCGCACTCGGCGGCGACCATCGCCAAAGTAACTGTTAAAATTCGGCAGTTTACAGATTTCTACCAATGCGTCAATGCCTGCGGTGCGCAGCAGCGGCAAGTCCGAGTTGAGCGTCAAAGCCTTGATGTTGCGGTAGTTCCAAGGATATTGCGTCATGGCGCGAATGATAAAAACGCGTTCATTGTTATTCGTCGTTTGCGCAAAGCGTTTGCTCAACTCACTGTTGATAGCGTCCTTGCTGCCCGTGTATCCACTCGAAAGAAATTTTAAGGCTGCACCGTACAGCAACAAACTCGGCGTGGCGGCGATAGAGTCGTCTTTTGCCCATTTCCAATAGTCTGGCGCGTCGGTAGGCTTTCCATTATTTAGGAAAAACTGTGCCGCCGTATTGGCGACGTGTGGATTTTTATTTTTTAGAAATAAATAAATTTTGGGAGCTACTTTGGAATACTCAAAATTGCCCAATCCTCGGACAGCGTTGCACTGAACCCGATAATCGGAGTCGGTTTCCAACTGGCGCAGCAGCGAATTTAGGGCGGCTTCGGTTTTTGCCTTACCAAGTCCGATGGCGACTGCCATACGAAGGGACGGGTCGCTTTCGGTATTCAAAGTCTTTGAAAGCGTCACTGCCATAGCGCTGTCGGGCTGTATTTTTTTGGCGCGCTGCAAATAATTGGCTGCCAACAAGCGAACACTTGTAGGCATCAGAGCGTCAGAAGCGTAGCTAACCATTTTGGCAGTGCCTTCGGAAGTAGTCAAATCCCGCAAAGCGAAACGGTAAATCCCACGACATTGTCCTTCGAGCAAAATCGTATCGGAGGGAACGTAAGTGCCGACGGTCGCCAATGCTTTGAGGCTTTTTTCGGAGCCACATTTGCCGATGGCTTCGAGTATCGTGGCGTTGAGCTGCCGATTGAAGGCAGTATCTTGACGCTGAAAAGCCTGCAAAAGTCCGTCTTCCGCTCGTACTTCTCCGATTTGACCGAGCGCGTAGGCGGCGGCAGCGCGCACCTCCAACGAAGGGTCAGCTTGAAGAATTGGGAGCAACTTATCTACGGCAGTTTTTTCTTTGAAAGACGCAAAAGCCAACGCAGAAAGATAGCGAAGCGTAGGATTTTCGTTTTGTAAATAGAAAAAAAGGCTGTCTTTTTGCTGATGATCTTGCAAATCAAAAAGGTGTTGGACGTAGCTATTGCTCAAATCTATGTTGATGCCTGTCTTCGTAAGTTGGCGTTTTTCCTTCGGCGGACGGCAATTAGATAGCAAAGCGACGGCAGCTAAAAGTGCCAAAAAGTAAATTTTTTTCATAAATTTTTCTAAAAAATAACTGCGAATGAACGATTGCTTTACTTCTTCATCGCTGCTTCGAGTTCGCGCGCCTTCCGAGCATCACGAAAACTCTTGATGTAAAAAAACATAGCAATAGTGCAAGAAATCATCATAATGGATAGACGAATGACTGCTTCTTGGTTGCCGCGCGCAGCAGAACCTTTGAGCGGCATTGCGAGCGCAAAAAGCAAAACAAAAGTAAGCAGCACCACGACGTGAGCGACCACTTTATTGTCCTTCCGAAACCAAGGCGTGAGTGCAAAGAACAACAC
>JAYWGG010000108.1:0-7388 GCA_043778415.1 Saprospiraceae bacterium | reverse complement strand
GACGGTCTGGAAAGTGTCTTTGTAGCTGCCGCTCACAGCGTAGATTTTATTTTTGACCAAAATACGCTGCCCGAAGCAAACGGCGGTGTCCCGTTGGGAGGTTTTGGCGGGGGCGACGATTATTTTTTTGCAAAAAATACTGTCACAACCGAAGCGATTGGAGAAAATTTGGCAAAGCGTGGTGTCGCTCGGAAAAGCCACACTTCGGCAAACATTCTGCACGATTTGGCTGCTGTCTTTGGCACGAACCGTCAAATTGGTCGTCAAAATACTGTCACAAAACTGGACGGTCTGAAACGTATCTTTGTAGCTGCCGCTCGCAGCGTAGATTTTATTTTTGACCAAAATCTGCTGCCCGAAGCAAACGGCGGTGTCCCGTTGGGAGGTTTTGGCGGGGATAAAAGTAAGTTTTTTGCAGCGCAGCGAGTCACAACCGAAAGCGGTTTTGAAAGTGTCACAAACAAAAGTATCTTTCGTGAGAAGCCGATTGTGAAATGAATAATTCTGTCCTTCGCAGAGTTGCAGCGTATCGCTGCGGCGATTGCCGACGGCGAGCGTCAAAAAAGCGGTGGCAGTATCCGAAACAGCACCACTTTTGGCGTAGGCGATGGCTCGGACGCGGCGCAGTCCGGGCGTAGGATTGACAGCGGTATTGGTGTAGCGGACGGCTTTTAGGGCAGCGTCGAGCTGGGCGGCGGTGGCGGCGTGGGCAGTATTTTGGATAAAAATTTGGGCAGTTCCGCTTCCTGTGACTGAAATCGGAGCGGCAGTGTTGAGTTGCAAAAATTCATTTATTCCATCGGTTGTGACAGGCAACCAGAGCCGTATGGAATCCACCACACCCGCATCGGAATACACAAAAGCATCGGAATCGGCGACCTTCAGGCTGACTACTCCCGCACCTACGCAGAGCGTATCGCCCCGAAAGTCGTGGATCAAAGCACCCGAAGAGTTGTCTTTGTCGAGGTCGAGCGTGAGGCTGCAACTGTAAGGCAGAAACTCGTATTGAGAGGCAAAATCATATGTAAGAAGGCTATTTATAACACACGTTGGGATAATAATTTTATTTACAAAATCCAATTTATGGAGCCTCAATACTGGTGAAAGACCAGGCGCGTATGTAAAGTCGACTCCATAAGTAGTTGTACTGTCGCAGCTGTGCCTGATAGTTGCTAAACTATAAAAGCTACACGATTGACAATTGTTGACCCCAGTAGTCCAAAAAACGGTGCTTTGAGATGCGTCTTGCGTATTTACTTCCAAAATAGAATACGTGTAGTAAGGGTAATCATTTTGAGATTTTGCAGCAGCAAGGTATAATTTACCATTTCTAAAAGTCAGGTCGCCCAACGCATATATTCCATCGGGAAATAAACCAAGGTACGTGAACATATTGGTAGCAGGGTCATATTTACACAGTCCGTTACCAGCTATGTATAAAATACCCTGATTATCAAAACCCATCGAAGGTCCGTTATAGGCTGCTGGAATTGCACTTAGAGATACTTTAGTACAATTTTGTACATCAATTTTGTATAAACTGTCATTAGCAGCGTATAATAGACCATTGGGATGAAATGCGATAGTTTCGAACCCACAACCATTGCAGTTTAGTCCAGGACAGACTGGTGCGACTTCACAAGTATTTACGTCGATGGTGTTAAGATTTGTATTTTGGTCAAGTGAGTAAATTAATTGGGCATTGGAAACGAAAGGAGCAAAAAAAAAGAATAGAGCAGCAAGAAGGAGATTCTTGAGTATCATAGGAGGATAAAATTAGATGATGAAAAAAAAAGCACATTAATCGTCGGCATATCTGGAATAACCAACGAGTAATGTGCTATGAGTGTAATTAGTTAGCGTTTTTAATTATTTTTTGGGTGTAAATACCTTTTGTAGTTCTGACAACCACGAGCATTACGCCATCGGGTAGTGACTCGGTTGCAAAATTCAACTGATTGAAACCTGTTTGGATGGTTTGTTGCGCAGTCAAAAGTGTTCTGCCCAATAAATCTACAAACTCTACCGTTGCGATTTCGGGTTCAATATCCTGTGGCATTTGCAGCAAAATATTTACATTGCTACCGAAAGGATTTGGATTGCAAACCAGCCCAAGTGTAGGAATGCTCTTATTAATTACACTGACAACTGGCTGAATGGGTAACAAATTGTCATCTGTACCATAAAATTCACGCTTCAGAATATTATCGTCCAAACGCACTACACTGCTCAAATCTTTAATTGAGCGCAACGCGCGGCAACGCAGTTGAAACATAGATTTTTTGGCATCAAGGCTAACTCCTTTCGATGTAGGCTCCACATAAAGAGTTTTTAACTCACCAGTGCTGCTCTGATAGTTAAAATTATCCTCCGAAACATCTGGTAAATCTGTGCCTGTCATTTGCAGGACTTCGACAAAAGTAGGGTCTAAAAACATTCCAAACTGGTAGCCCAATACATCTTTAAAATTATTGGCACCCACTTGGAGGGTAAATTCTTCCCCTGATTGGACAGTGCTTGAGTTGGCGTCTGCTTTCCAAACCAAGTCTAACGAAGCGGCATTCTCGTGTGTATTGACCAATCCAGACGGCAACCGACCACTGCAATCAACACAATTATTGTTATAAATCAAGCAACTACTACCATTTACGTCCCCTATCTTTGTACCGCGAATGACCCAATTGTAACCATACGTATAGTTCGTGAGCGTAACTCCCGTTCTACTAAAAGTGCTGCCCGAAAATAAATAAGGATAAGGATTGATATTAAAGGCGGGTAGCGAAGTATTACTACCCATTGCGAATTTCCAAGGGTCGTTTGGAAAAGAAGAAATAACTCCAAGTATCAACTGTGTAATATAGTTTTTATCCGCTACATTAATCACTTGGTTTCCATCTACATCACCAGCTACAAATTTCCATGGTTTAGGAAGTAAGGTGATACCAAGATAGTGTTTATTTACCAAAACAGCATCATACGTACTTATTCCGAGTACAAAATCACAATAATCGTATCCTGTTTCAGGCAGTATATTGACAGTTGTAGGGGTATATGCAGGGGTGTTACCTATGGCTACGGTACAGCCATAGCCACCGTACATATCCGAAGTCGAACTGCATAGACTTGTCGGAACTGAATTGCAACTCACCCCTTTTGGTGCTGATATAGAAGTAGGAGTAACCAATGTGACTTTTATACCCCGAACGCCAAGCCCAGAATTTTCGTAATCAACCTCTCCTGCAATAAATTTGTTTACAAAATTACACTGCCCTTTTGCGCTCCACGGGACGGCGAGCAAGCCGATGAAAAGCAAGAGAGAGAGGCAGTGTTTGAGTGTTTTTGGGTTTACGGAAAAAAATAATTTTTTCATAAGTAATTAAAAAATTTAGTTTTCCTGCGGAATAGAGTTCCACTTTTTCCAGAAAAGTGCGTAACTTTGAGCGTCGCAGGAGCTGCTCGTGTTATATTCGGTCGAAATGAATATACGATAACATGGGTTTCAGACTTCCAAAGTGATAAGAGGGTAAGCTGCCGCAGGGCAGTTTGCCTTTTTTCGTTTTGGAGGGTGCTGCGCCTTTGCGCAACGGCAGTATGAAACCGAACCAACTAAATCGGAGTTTTCTTTGCACTCCGAGCGCGAAAGAAGAGCTTATCTTTTCTGAATCAAACTAAAAAATAGACTTGCATTGTTTCGTTTTTTGAATCCGTCACAACGGTCGTCAGCAAAGAAGGATTTTTAATTCGACTGCAATAACATTATTTATCTTTACAAATAATCACATTGCAAAGTTGCATTATTATTTTCAATAATGCAACTTTTGTGATAAATTTTTTTTATTTTTTTTGAATAAAAAGTCTAATATGCTGATTTACAGAACTTTGTAAAAATTTATTTTTTTGGGAGAAATAAAAAAATAGTTCTTTACAGCAAAGCAGACAGGCGAAAAAATCAAATATATTGTAGGGTTTTATTAAATGCTTTTGCGGTATTCACAAAAAATAGGACATAAAAGGCAACAAAAAAAAAGAGTTGCCGTAAAAAAGATATGATTTTTACAAAAATTTATACTTGTATAGACAAAATGTAAATTATATCCGTACATTTGCGGAGTTTTTTTGAAAATATTTTAAAATTAAATTGAACCAACCAATGCAGGGTAAAGGACTTATCAAATTTTTTCTAATTGCGTTAACCGTAGTTTGTCTGTGGCAATATCTCTACATTCTTCCTACGAGCAAGGTAGAACGCGCCGCTGATTCATTCGCTGCATCGGCTGCCGCTAACGCTCCCGAAGCGGACAAATACACCGCCGAAAAGGTAGCGCGCGTGGCTTTTTTGGACTCCATGTCCAGCGAAACGGTATTCAGTATTCCGTTGCTCAAAAAATTTACCTACCAAGAGTTGAAATCTAAACAACTCAATCTCGGACTCGACTTGAAAGGCGGTATGAGCGTGGTGTTGCAGGTGGATTTGAAGGATTTTTTGAAATCTATGTCTGCCGACAATAAAGATGCCGACTTCCTGAAAGCACTCGAAAGTGCGTCGGAGCGTCAGAAATCTGCTCAAACAGATTATGTGACCCTTTTTGCGGAAGAGTTTAAAAAAATAAGCAATGGCAAAACGTTGGCTTCTGTTTTCAGCCGCAACGAAAGCCTCAAAGAAAGAATTAATTTTGAAACTTCGGACGCTGCTGTGCTAACAGTTATTCGCCAAAAAGCAAACGAAACAGTAGATTTGACGTTCAAACGCTTGAAAGACCGTATCGACCAGTTTGGGGTTACGCAGCCCAACGTTTCGTTGGACGCTGCCCGTGACTTGATAGTCGTGGAGCTTCCGGGAGTAGATAATCCAGAGCGTGCGCGCCGTTTGCTTCAAGCTGCCGCCAAATTGGAGTTTTGGGACGTATATCGCGCCACCGATGCAGGCGTTACGGGTGCTTTTATGGAGGCAGACAGTAAGCTAAAAAGATTGCTTGCGGGCGATTCAAGCGCGGTTGCGAAGGTAGATTCTATCTACGAACTTAAAAAAGATTCACTTGGCAACGTAATTGATAGCGTGAAAGTGGCGAAAAAAGACGATGCTATGGGCGGAGGTCCGCTTTTGAGCTTGCTCTCGCTCAATGCAGGAAGTGCTGAACAACTCATTGCGCCGCAGTCTGTGTTGGGAATTGCCGATAAAAATAAGATGAAAGCCATCAATGAGTACTTGGCAAGACCAGAAATAAAGCAACTTTTTCCGCGCGACATGGAGTTTCGTTGGTCTGCAAAGTCAATGAAAGGCGTAAAAGGAGCTGTAACGAACAACTTTGAGCTGTACGGTATCAAAAAAGTACGCGGAAAAGAAGAAGCACCACTCGAAGGCGACCACGTCACCAACGCTGCGTCCAATCCAGACTCTCGCTCTGGCGAAGTAGCTGTGACGCTAAAAATGGACAATCGGGGCGCAAAAATTTGGGCAGATATGACCACCAAAGCCGCCAACGACGGCAACCGTGAAATCGCAATCGTCTTGGACGACCGCGTAATGTCTGCACCACGAGTTATCAACCCAATCACGGGTGGCGACTCCAATATTTCGGGAGATTTTACGATTCAGGAAGGAAATGACTTAGCAAATATCCTACAAATCGGTAAGTTGCCCGCCAAGACAAGCATTATCCAAGAAGCGTTGGTGGGACCTTCGCTCGGTAAAGAAAATATCGCAAAGTCATTGTTATCAATGATTCTCGGCTTCATTGCCATCATGGTCATTATGATTGCGTACTACACCAGCGCGGGTATTATTTCGGTCATCGCCTTGATAGCCAACGTATTTTTCATCATGGGAATTTTGACCTCGATGGGGACAGTATTGACCTTGCCGGGGATTGCAGGTTTGCTCCTTACGATGGCGATGGCGGTAGATGCGGACGTAATTATTTATGAGCGAATCAGAGAAGAAATCCGCGCAGGAAAAGAGCTTTCACAAGCCATCAAAGACGGTTTTAAAGGCTCTTACTCGGCGATTATTGACGGAAACGTATCCAACTTGTTGGTGGCTTTCGTACTCGCTTACTACGGCTTGGGACCTATCAAAGGCTTCGCAGTCGTTTTGATAATCGGTATTATGGCATCGTTGTTCACAGCCGTTTTGGTCTGTCAGTTGATGATAGAGTACTGGCTCAATAAGGGAAAAACATTGAAATTTTCTAACAGTTGGTCGGACGGAATTTTTTCCAACATCAACGTGGATTGGGTCGGAAAACGACGTATAGCGTATGTTGTGTCGTCAGTGGTTATCTTGGCTGGAGTTGCATCTTACTTTACGCGCGGCTTCGAGTTGGGGGTAGATTTTAAGGGTGGATACTCTTACAACGTACAATTTGATAAAAATCAAAGCATCAGCAGCGACCAACTCCACACTACTTTGGACAAAGCGTTCAACAGTACTACCGGTATCAAAACAGTAGATACCAAAAATACCTACAATATCACAACCAGTTATTTGGTCAATGAGCGCAACGAAGATACGGACTCCAAAGTGCTTGCCAAACTCCACGAAGGACTCAATGAAGCACTCGGCGGCAGCCTCAAGTTGGAGGAATTTAAAAAGTCAGACGGCATAGGAACGCACATCATCAGCTCCACAAAAGTAGGACCAACTGTGGCGGACGACATCAAAAGCAGCGCTTTCAAATCAATGGCGTTGGCTTTATTTTTGGTCTTCGTTTACATCTTGATTCGGTTCAGCAAATGGCAATATTCACTGGGTACAGTTATCTCTTTGTTCCACGACGTTTTGATAGTTCTTTCCGTATATTCAATGTTACACGGTATCCTTCCGTTCTCGATGGAGATAGACCAAGCCATGATAGCAGCCTTGCTTACGGTCGTCGGTTACTCCCTCAATGACACAGTCATCGTGTTTGACCGTATCCGCGAGTTCGTGGGTATGAATGCAGGAAAATCTAAAAAATTGGTCATCAACGATGCCATCAACAACACTTTGAACAGAACGGTAATGACATCATTCATTACTTTGGTTACGTTGTTGATGCTGTTTATTTTCGGCGGCAGTGCTATCAAAGGCTTTACATTTGCTTTGTTGATAGGTATTTTTGCGGGAACGTACTCGTCTATTTTCATCGCTACTCCGATAGTAGTGGACTTGACAGGCGGCGACGAAAACTCGCCGATAGATATGGTAAAAAAATCAGAAACCGTGACAGCAGTAAAATCGGAAATTACAGCATAGTATAGTGCAAATTAGTTGCACACTTTTTTATTGGTCCCTTTCGGCTTCGCGTCGGGAGGGATTTTTTTTTGAAATAAATAAAGAAAAAAATAAATAGAATTCCTAACTTTGGAAAAATTTTAATCAAACCTGTATTTCAATGAAAAAAAATATT
>JAYWGG010000107.1:0-2593 GCA_043778415.1 Saprospiraceae bacterium | reverse complement strand
AGTTGTGTTGGGAACAGTTTAAAATTGAAGTATTTTATCTTCATTTATTATTTTCCTAAAAACGAAATTATTTAAAATATGTTGTAATTTCGTAATGTACGATTTTTTGGACGAAGAAATACTTACGCACAACTAAAATCCCAAGGGATTAAACGTTTATAAAAACAAATGCCATATATATGCGTCCTCTACGAAGTCGGACAAGATATACAACGTATTTTCCTACAAACGTTTGGTGTCTTTGGCATTGATTTATAAGACTTTTTTTTTGCTTAAAATCAAGCAAATAGCATTTAATTTACATTTTTAAGAAAAAATACCACCGTTAAGCGCACTTTTTGAGTCCATTTCTGAAAAAAAACTAAAAAAATCTTATCATTGCAAAGAAAAACAAATAATAATGAAAAAACTAATTTTTTTGGCGATTTTCGCAATCGCCGCCGCCGCCCCAACTTGGGCTGGCGAAGGAATGTGGCTTCCTTTTTTACTCCAAAAAATGAACGAAGCACAGATGAAATCTATGGGTATGAAAATGAACGCCGAAGATATTTACAGCCTCAATAAAGGCTCTCTGAAAGATGCAGTCGTACAATTCGGCGGCGGCTGTACGGGCGAAATCATCTCCGATAAAGGATTGCTGCTTACCAACCATCACTGCGGATATGGCGCTATCCAAGATCATACTACGCTGGAAACCAACTACTTACGCGACGGATTCTGGGCAAAAACACTTGACCAAGAGCTACCAAATCCGGGCTTGACGGCTCTATTTATCGTGAGAATGGAAGACGTAACGGCGGCGGCGACGGCAGGAATTATGGACAATGTTTCCGAAAAAGAGCGACAGTCACAAATTGACAAAAATTTAGAAAAAATATCAAAATCCACGACCAAAGAACCTTACCAAGATATTCTAATTCGCCCGTTTTTTGAAGGAAATAATTACTATCTTTTTGTCACCGAAACCTACAAAGATGTCCGATTAGTCGGCACACCGCCGTCGTCTATTGGAAAATTTGGCTCCGATACAGATAATTGGGTGTTCCCGAGGCACACAGGAGATTTTTCGATGTTCCGCATTTATGCCGACAAAAATAATCGCCCTGCGGCTTACTCCAAAGAAAATGTGCCATTTAAACCCCGTCACTTTTTGCCTATTTCTTTAGATGGAGTCGCCGAAGGAGATTTCACGCTCGTGATGGGTTTTCCGGGCAGAACCAACGAATATTTGCCCGCCGCCGCCGTCGAACAAACATTAAATACGCTCAACCCCGTCAAAATCGGCATACGCGACCGCGCATTGAAAGTTATGGACGAGGCGATGCGAAAAGATGAACAGATTAAAATACAATATTCAGCAAAATACGCAGGCATCGCAAACTATTGGAAAAAATGGATGGGCGAAAGTTTGGGCTTGAAAAAAAGTGACGGCATCGGCAAAAAACAGCAATACGAAGCCGAGTTCATCAAACGATTGAACGCCCAGCCAGAGCTAAAATCTCAATACGGCGCAGTGCTTGACCAGCTCAATCTGAACTACAAATTGCTCAAACCGTATGCTTTTACCCGCGATTATTTCAGCGAAGTAACCCGAAATACCGAAATTTTGTCCCTCGTAAACACAATAAGTGGATTGGTAAAAGTGGCTGAAAACAATGGCGAAAAGGGTTTTGCGGACAGAAAAGCTAAAACTATCGAAGGTTTGAAAGATTTTTTCAAAGATTACAACGCAGATGTGGATAAAAAAATATTCGCAGGACTTGTCGAGATGTATTTTAAGAATGTAAATCCCGATTACATCGGCGAAGTTGCGCTCAAACAAGCAAAAAAGTACGAGCAAAATTTTTCAAAATTAGCTGATAATTTGTATCAAAAAACTATTCTTACGCAGCCTGAAAAACTAATTTCTTTGATAGAAAAGTCAAATTCAGCGGATTTTGTGACAAAAATGAAAAATGATGTCGCATACCAATTCGGTAAAAGTATGATGGACGGCTATATAGAAAAAGTAGATACCAAAATCCGAGAGATACAGCCCGAAATCAATCGCTTGCAACGCAAGTATTTGAAAGCACAAATGACAGTTTTTGCCGCCGATAAAACTTTTTATCCCGACGCAAACAGCACCTTGCGAGTAACTTACGGACAGGTCGAACCTTATCAGCCACGCGACGGAGTGACCTATAATTACTACACTTATCTCGATGGAGTGATGGAAAAATACATTCCAAACGACTATGAATTTGATGTCCCACAAAAATTACGGACACTTTTTGATACAAAAGATTACGGTATTTATGGCGACAAAAATGGGAAAATGCCAGTCTGTTTTATCGGCTCTAATCACACGACAGGCGGAAATTCTGGCAGTCCAGCTATTGATGCTTACGGGAATCTGGTAGGTCTAAATTTCGACCGCGTGTGGGAGGGAACGATGAGCGACATCAATTACGACCGCTCTATTTGCCGAAATATTATGGTTGATGCACGATATGTGCTTTTTATTGTCGATAAATTTGCAAATGCAAGCCATTTAGTGACAGAGATGAAATTGGTGCATCCAAAAATAAAATAAATAAATCCGTCGAATATT
>JAYWGG010000106.1:0-7496 GCA_043778415.1 Saprospiraceae bacterium | reverse complement strand
TTCGGAAACTGTACCCACCTGAAATTAATTTCGGACAACGACACGCTTTTTGAGCCTTTTACGGTCGCAGTACAAGAAATCGTGAAGATTCTGAAAGTTAGCAAAAAATTAACCGCTTTTGAGTTGTGAGGAAAATTGATTAGGAACGCGTCTAAAATAAACTACTTATTTTTTATGCTCAATTACGAGCCAAAACTGCGTTAGATTTTCGCTTCAACGCCCTGCATTGCGCCTCAAATCTGCCTTGTTATTGTTTGAATTGATTGGAAAAAATTAAGTATTTTATTTTTTCTTCCTTGCTTATCTTGTCATAAATAATTTTTTTGAGCGTTTTGTAATAAGAAAATAGTTTATGTTGAAAACCTCGCCATTCCCTACACCGCATTCCTTCCAGCGTTGATGATGCCGAACATGGAGCGAGTGATGAGTTTTTCGTACACTTCTAACTCGGCGGCAGGCGCGTTTTGGGCTTGTAACGAGTGCAATTTTTGGAGTCCGTATTGCTGAATCGTCAGCAGGGGCAGCACGATTTGGTCGCGCAACACGATGGATTGCCGACCTACTTTTTCGTCCTCCATCAGCGTGGTAGCATCTGCGAGGCGCAGCACCCAATGTTTGCTGAGTTCGTATTCTGCTTCGATTTGTTTCCAAAAATCGCCAAATTCGGGGTCTTCGGCGACGTAGCGCGTGAGGGCAAAAAACGATTTTTGCATACTCATCATGCTGTTTTCTATCAAAGCTCTAAAAAATGTCACATTTTGATACAATTTTTTGATTTCCTCGAAGCGATTTTCGTCCGAAAACTGCTGAAAAGCGGTTCCCATACCATAGAATCCCGGAACGTTTTGTTTGAGCTGACTCCACGCGCCGACAAACGGAATGGCACGCAAATCCTCAAATTTCAACTCGCCGCCGCCACTTCTTTTGGTCGGGCGACTTGCGATATTGCTGCGTCCGTAGAAGTTCATGGGGCTGATTTTTTCTAAATATTTCAAAAATTTGGGGTTGGCTTTGAAGGCTTGATAGGCTTGGTAGCTGCGCTCGGAAAGCTCTGTGAGCAGCGCACTTTGAGCGTCCGAAAGCTGTGGCTTGGACTCCGCAAAAACTTCATTGCGCAAGCCCGCACTCAAAAGTTGCTCCAAATTATATTTGGCTGAAACGATAGTCCCAAAATTTGATGTAATCGTCTGTCCCTGAATCGTGAGTTGGATTTCTTCGTTTTCGATTTTATCGCCCATCGAAGCGTAAAATTTATGCGTTTTGCCGCCGCCGCGCGAAGGTGGTCCGCCACGCCCGTCAAAAAATTTAACAATAATATCGTGCTTTCGTGACACGGCAGTAAGTCGCTCTTTGGCTTCGTAGATGCTCCAATTTGCTTGCAAATAGCCGCCATCTTTGGTGCCGTCCGAAAATCCCAACATCACGCTTTGGTGGTTGTTGCGATGCGCCAAGTGAGTTTTGTAGATTGGGTCGGCGTAGAGATTTTGCATACTCTGTTCCGCTTCTTTGAGGTCGTCGATGGTTTCAAAAAGTGGCATAATATCTACCGAAATCGGGTTCTGCCAGCCACACAATCGGAAAAGTGCATAGACCTCCATGACGTTTTCGGCAGAGCCACAGTTGCTGATGATGTAGCGGTGACAACCTTTTTCTCCATTGTTTTGTTGGATTTTTTGGATAGCGTAAATACTTTCCAACGTATCTTTTACTATTTTTTCATCGAATATATTTGGGTCAAGTTGATTGGAAACTTTGCCCAAACAAGCGATTTTTTGCGCTGTCGAAAACCGCTCGTAGTCGGGCGGAAAAATCCCCGACACACCGTTTTCTACGAGTTTTTGGTGAATATTTTGGAGTACTTTGTGGTGTATTCGGCTGTCTTGGCGGACATCTAACGTAGCAAAGTGAGTTCCAAAAATCTTCATTCGGTGCATCAAATCCTCCAAGCGATTGAGGTAAAGTGTATGCTTATCGTTGATGATTATTTGGCGAATTTCATCTAATTTGTGACACAAAAATTCGGTTGTCAGTTGCTGCGAATTTTGTTTGAGAAATACGTTTTCGTACAAAAGTTGTTCGAGTTCGGCGATTAATTTATCTACGCCCCGAAAAGTCAGCCTTCGTTTGAGGCGTTTGACATCTCGATAATAGCAAAAAATAATGGCACTTCGGAGGGCTTCTGCTACATTTTGGGTGGTCGCAGCGTCCACGAATGGGTTGCCGTCACGGTCGCCGCCGGGCCAAAAACCCAATTCGATAAAGGGATTTGCGCCTTCGTAGTCACCGTCGAAAATTTCTTTGTCAATAAAATGGTATATCTGCCCGACGGCGTGGTAAAAGACGTTTTCGAGATACCACATCAGGTTGAGGGCTTCGTCGTAGGGCGTGGGTTGTTGCTTGTTGAAAAAAGGCGTGATGCCGAGCTGCTGAATGTATTGATTGATGGAATGAAACTCATTTCGCTCAATCGCCTTCGCCATATCGTGGATAATGCCCAGCACATTGCCGGGATAAAACTGCGTCGGGTGGGCAGTGAGGACGACCCGAATCCGAAAATTGTGGAGTTTTTGGCGCAGCACGTCTTTTTTATTTGCAAAAATCGCTTCGTTGAGCAGCGCGCGCATCGTGCCTGCGCCGTCGGTGTCATTGACGGTCGGAAAGGCGGCATCTTCGATGGCATCAAACAGAACTACCTGACGCTCAATGAATTGGACGAATTTGAAAAGGCTGTCCAAACGGTCACTTTCGGAAAGCGACTGCGTTTGTTGATCAAAAAATTGATCTATGATTTGCGTGGGGCTTTTTTGCGCTGCGTAGCCATCTACGCATTTTTGGAGCAGAATCGGCAACAAATTTCCAGCATTGGCTACGCCCGAAAAAGGCAAAGCAGCAAATAAACTGTTGTAAATAGTGTATTTATCGGCTACATTGCGTCTAAAATTTTCCTGTGCATTCAGATTGGACATACGGTACGAATTTTTATTTTTTCCAAAAATAAGATATTGAATGACACTGTGAAGAAAAAAGCAAATAATAATTTCAAATTTTTATCTTTTTGACAAAAATAATCAACAATCGCAGATTTTTTGCGTATATTTATAGCTGTATCCGAAGATATTGGCTATGATGCCACAGGTAGAGCCACCGTCAATAATGAACTGGTAGAAATAGGGCTGGAACTTTCCAAATTTATTGCTCATATTTCGTCTGAATTGTAATTTTTAATGATTAAAGTGGTTAAATATGATTAAGCAAGAATATAAATATTCGGAACTTACAAGTAAAATTATCAAATGTGCTATGACTGTTCATAGTGCCTTGGGCAATGGATTTCAAGAGGTAATTTATCAAAGAGCTTTAGAAATAGAAATGCGAGATGCTGGTTTGACTTTTAGCAGAGAGTTTGAAATGCCTATTTTTTATAGAGAACAGCATATTGGCACAAGAAGAGTTGATTTTTTGGTGGAAGGACTTATTTCAGTAGAATTAAAAGCGACAACAAAATTAGAAGACAGACATTTTGCACAAGCAATAAATTATTTAGAAGCCTACAATTTAGAAATTGGAATGCTTATCAATTTTGGCGAAATGAGTTTGATTTTCAAACGACTGGCTAACAAAAAATTCAAGTCTGTACTATGATTTTTGTGATTATAATATGTCTGTACTATGATTTTGTGATTTGAGTGATTATTATGACAATAGAATTTAAAGCAAACAACGATACCCTGCAAAGTAACGAATAATATAAAATCAAACAAATCAAACAAATCAAACAAATCATAGTATAGACATTTTGCACCACAGAGTTTTTATTTTGCAGAAAAGCGAATTAGAAAAACATTTCGATCCCTTTTTTTCTTTTCAAAATATTATTTGCCAAATTCCTTAACGGACTATTGCTTACACAAACATGGAAATAAACGAAAATAGGCTTGCCCCAACAAGTAAACGTTTGATGGCTTACATTATAGATATTCTACCAATCATATTGATTGTGTTGGGTATCTCCTACTATTTTTTAGGATTTGACAAAATATGGTTAGAGTATATTGATAGGGGCGATAATATCGAACCAAGAATAGAGTTTCTTCGTCGTAGAAATATGATACGGGAAACATCTTTTCTGTTGTGGGTAGTGTATTCGATGTTTATGGAGGCATCAAATAAACAAGGCAGCTTTGGCAAACACTTGATGGGCATTAAGGTTGTCGATGAGTTCGGGAATAAACTTTCAGTTAAAAAATCTATATTGAGAAATCTTTCTAAAATTTTATCCTATTTGGCCGTATTCGTGGGCTTTTTGTGGATAATATTTGACAAAAAAAAACAGGCTTGGCACGATAAAATAAATAAAACATACGTTGTATTGACAGAGGAAAATTTTGAAAATAATACAGATGAACGAGGACAAATTGATAGTAAATTTTTTGTATAAAAACCTGAATATCAATTTTTTGTATCAAAAATAAAGCGTTAAAAAATCAACAATTACTAATATTCCATAAAGCCATCAGATAGATATGAAAGAAGTAACAGCAGAGTCGGCTTTTATTCAGTCAGAGTCCAAACAGTTCAAATTTCGGGAACTCAAAGTGTATTCATCAACAGAGTGGTTGGCGGATAACAAAAAGAAGTATCGGCAAGTTTTTGACCGCTTCGAAACTACCTATGTCTATGCGGAGGTTTCGTTTTACAACAAAATGTTCGACCGCGAGGATTGGGAGATTGACGTGGAGTTGAAGTGTTTTTCCGTCAAAAAAACAAAAAAAGAGATTTGCTCCCTGCCTTTCAAACGCAAGGTGAGCAAGTTCGACCCCGTTTGTTATATCCGCGAAGGCTGGGGCAACAAGCGAGAAGGTGCTTTTTGGAAAAAAGGAAATTACTACTGGGAAGTATGGATTGACGGCGAGAAAGCAGGCGCCAAATATTTTTACATCGAAGAGTCCGACAGCGACGGCTTGGCGGGCGAAAACAACTATGTCAGCGTCCATTCCCTCAAACTTTACGAAGGTCCATACGACGACGTGAACGAAGAAGAACGCATTTACTACAAATCTTTTAGCGGCGAAGAAGCGCGCTACATCTACGCCGAGATTTATTTGCGCAACCTCAATCCCAACAAAGCGTGGCAAAGTGAGCTTTTTATCAAGTTTTACAACGACGCGCGGGAGCTGAAAGGGCAAGTCGTGCGGCTTCAAAGGATAGAAAAAAAGGAAGAATTTATAAAGATTACAGCAGGTTGGGGCTCCAACGTAAAGGGTTCGTGGCGCAAAGACCAATACAACTGCGAACTGATTTTTATGGATAAAATGCTCGCCGCCATTCCGTTCCAAATTGCCGACGAATATGAGGAAGGCGTGAGTCCCGTCACACTTCCCAACCAAGCTGCGCCGATGTTGCTCTCGCCCGAAGACGACAGCAAGGAAACTTTTGAGGACGTGATAAAGCGACTCGATGCGCTGATTGGACTGAAAGAAATAAAGCAAAAAGTACGCGAACACGCCAAATACATACAGTTTCTTCAGCTCCGCAAAGACAAAGGTTTTGAAGAAAAAGAAGCTATCAACATTCATTCTGTCTTCATCGGCAATCCCGGCACTGGCAAGACGACCGTCGCAGGCATGATGGGCAAGCTCTACAAAAAAATGGGTTTGCTCTCCAAAGGACACGTTTTGGAGGTGGATAGAGTGGATTTGATTGGCGAATACATCGGTCAGACTGCGCCCAAAGTGAAAGATGCTATCGAAAAAGCGCGCGGCGGCGTACTCTTCATTGATGAAGCCTACTCGCTGGCTCGGAGCAACGACGACAATAAGGATTTTGGGCGCGAAGTGATTGAGATTTTGGTCAAAGAAATGTCCAACGGAAAGGGCGACCTCGCCGTCATCGTGGCTGGCTATCCCAAAGAAATGAAGCACTTCATGGACTCCAATCCGGGCTTAAAGTCAAGATTTAAGCTGCATTATGAGTTCGCCGACTATCTTCCGCAGGAGCTTTCCAAAATCTCCGAATATGCGTGTTTGGAGAAACACGTCCATTTTTCGGCAGCCGCCAAACAGCGAATGGATATGCTGATAGTAGATGCTTACCGCAATCGCGACCGCAGTTTTGGCAACGCCCGAATGATTTTTGACTTGGTAGAACAGTCCAAAATCAATCTCGGCTTGCGGATTATGAGTGAAAAAATACCCAAAACCATTTCCAAAGAAGAACTTTCGTTGGTAGAAGTGGCGGACGTGCAGAAAATAAAACTCAATCAAAAACGAGAACTGCCAAATATTCCGATAGACGAAGAGTTGCTCACCACATCTTTGGGCGAACTTACGCGCATGATTGGAATGGAAAAGATAAAAATCCAAATCAACGAATTGGTGCGTTTGGTGCGTTTTTACCGCGAAAATGAGCGCAATGTGTTGAATAAATTTTATCTCCACACCGTGTTTATCGGCAATCCGGGTACCGGCAAAACGACCGTAGCGCGGATTCTTACCCGCATCTACAAGGCACTCGGCGTGCTGGAGCGAGGAAATATGGTAGAAACCGACCGACAAGGTTTGGTGGCAGGCTATGTGGGACAGACGGCGATAAAAACCTCCGAAAAAATTGACGAAGCCATCGGCGGCGTGCTTTTTATTGACGAAGCCTACGCGTTGAGCAACAAAACAGGCGGCGCACACGGCGACTTCGGCGACGAAGCGATACAGGTTATCCTCAAAAGAATGGAAGACCAGCGCGGCTTATTTTTTGTGTTCGCAGCAGGCTACACCGACAATATGGAAACCTTCCTGAAAGCCAATCCGGGACTCAACTCACGGTTTGATAAGACCTTAAAATTTGAGGATTACTTGCCTGCCGAGTTGATGCAAATTGCAGAGCAAATGATAGTGGACGAAACTATGACGCTCCACCCCGAAGCCAGCGAACACTTGAAAAATTACCTATCTTTTATCTACGACCACAGAGATAAATATTTTGGTAACGCCCGAAATGTGCGAAATATTGTAACAGAAATAATTAAAAATCAAAATTTAAGATTGGCTGCACTCTCTTTGGAGGATAGAAAACTATTTGGTGCCAACGAACTACTGCTCGAAGATGTCAATACTTTCAAACTCGACAAAAGCGGCTTTATTTTCAATCGAAAAACAATCGGATTTAAAAATTAAGGCTACTCCAAAGGCTCGCAAAATCCTACGATTTTGTGAGCCTTTTTTTTATAAGGAATGAAGAAAAAATAAGTAGTTTATTTAAGACGCGTTCCTAAATTATCAATTTCTTCGTCCGTCAGCCCCGTGGATTGGCGGATAATTTCGTTGCTCACTCCTAATTTTTTGAGCGCGGCAGCAGTTTTTAAGTTTCCTTCTTTTATTCCTTCCGCTTTGCCTTCGATTATTCCTTCCGCCTTACTTTTTTCTTCGTAAATTTTTTGAGTAATTTTTGTCATTTCCATTATTTTGGCATCTTCCAACACGCTTTCGGGCATATTTTCGATG
>JAYWGG010000105.1:0-2608 GCA_043778415.1 Saprospiraceae bacterium | reverse complement strand
CTTACGAAGATTTTAAAAATCGCTTGTCGTAGAAAGAAAATTCTCATAAAAAAGTGTTTATCTTTTTGATAAATCGGCAAAAGCATTTGAAAACTGCGCTTGGCAAGAAGTCGGCAGGGCGAAAGCAAAAAGTAAAAAAGTAAATTTCATGGAAAATAAATTTAGGTTTGAAAAACAAAATACCAGAAATAATTACGATTATCTACTATATTTAATTGACAATCAAATATTCGGCAAACCTTTACAGTAAAAATTTATTCTTCGGTGGCGGACATGAATTTTGAAGAGAAAACTTGCGCAGATTTTTTTGAATAGATGACTAAAAAATAAAGTTGTGAAGTTTTTAAATTCAAATTTTCAAATTTTTCTATAATTCTGTCGTCACTTACCTCAACCGATTTATTCAGAATAATCTTACCGTATGTATCAATAATTTCAATAAAATATTCTTCATTTTTAATATTCTTCAGACTGATACTAAAATTGCGATTAGCGATTGGATTGGGAAAAATTTTTATTTCAGTAGGTTCGCGTGAATCGTCAAAACTAATATTTTTGACTTCCGAATATTCAAAAAGACCGTCTTTATCAATTATTTTGAGTCTGTAATAATTGTTGGGATACGGAAATTTGTCTATAATTTCATAGTTTGCAGTAAAGTTTTTTAGACCAACGGCTGTCACATTCTCGATAGCTATAAAATTATTTCCATCTAAACTCCTTTCTACTTGATAGAGCTTTGTTTGCAGTTCCGATTTAGTTTCCCAATGTATTTTTACATTTTCATCGGACTTTTTTAAGTCGAAACCAACCAATTCTACTGGAAGCGGATTATTTTGCACAAAAAAAATAGTTGGGTCTAAACCATTAGTGCAGCTTTGCAAGATGCTGCCCGCAGGTACCGAAACCGAAGACATTGCCGGCGGTGAGCAAAAAGTATTGTCAATCGCATCGGTAAGGACATTGCTTGATATAAAATTCCCGCTTGCATAAGGCTGGCTCGAAACAGACAAACCGTTGGCGGACTGGAGTACTCGGCAAGGAATATTGATAACAATGACACCGTTGTAGCCCATAGTAATGCCAGCGTTCAAAAGCGTAGTGCTTGCGCCTACGCCCGTGTAGGAAGGGTTAAGTGAAAAACCAGTGACATTTACAACACTGCCAGTAATTGTGCCGCATCGCACCAAGCCGACGGGTAATAAATCTGTAATTTGAAAATTCGGACTTGGATTGGCGGTATTGGTAAAGGTGACGGTGTAAAGGACGGTATCGCCAACATTTACCAAGCCATTAGCATTTACATCGCCCACTAATTTTACGGATTCGTAGCCTTTTACATCTGGCACCACAAAAACATTGGCAATGTCATGGTCGTCTTCGTCGCCGCCGAGTCTTCCATTTTCATTAATAATGTTGTCTTTTACGTTGGTTTCATAATTAAAACCATCGGGAGTAGAGTCTATATCGTCCAAACTGGTATTGACATAGTTATTATCTTGGGTAGAAGTAATTTCAGCGGTGTTGGTAATGGTGCCTGTGTATCCTGGCTTCACGATTAAGTAAATATCTAATTTTACAGAATCTCCGGGCAGGAGCAGCGAAGTAATAACTCTGGCGGCAGTGGTATTGGCGGCACCCAACACCCAAGCGCTTGGGTTGCTCGGTCCGACCTGAAATTGATTACCTAAATAATCAATCACCCCTATATTGGTAGCAGTAATCGTACCCTGATTGAAGATGGTTATGGTAAATTTAATTTCTTGCCCGATTGCTACATTCGTAAAAGTAGTGGTTTTTCGCAGCGCGAGGTCAAAAAAAGGAGTTTGCGCAGTAGCAAAAAAGTGTGTGAAAAACAGGACGAAGAGGCTTCCCATACAACGGGTAGATGGTAAAATGATATTCATTTGTGCGTGTGTGATTGTTTCGAAATAATAAAGTACAAAGGTGCATTTTTTATTTTGAGTGTACAAATATTTGCAATATTATTTTTTGGTAATAGTGTATTATATTAGAATAAAAAATAATTCAAAATGGATATTTTATAATAGTTCTTTATGAATTAATTGTTGACTATCAATGATTTGTAATAAACAGATTGAACTAATTTTGCTTGCACACTTCCGCAACATCATATTTTAATATCAATGTAAGTGAGTATTGTTTCAGGAAAAAGAGGCAGCCCGGTGGTCTTGCGGCGGCGGTTGATTTCTGCGATTTGCTCCGCTTTTAGTTTGGTGGTATCTACGTCCAGCATTAGGCAGATTGGTACCAAGTGACGTTTGTGCTTATTTAAAGATTTCATACTTAAAATTTTTATTTGGATTATTTTTAAAATTGAGTGATAAAATACCTTGTTCTACGAATATTTTTCCTATATTATTGTTTTTATTTAGTCTAAACACTGTTTGTGAAGTAAGTAAATCAGAAAAAATAAATTTCATAAGAAAGACAGTTGAAAATAACTCGGGAACGCGTCTAAAATAAACTACTTATTTTTTCTTCATTCCTTACAAATATATCCACAAAAACTGTATTATTTGTTTTTTTGAATAATTTTGTTTCGTTTTTCGTTATCTTTGTACAATTCAACAATTTATGAAAATAA
>JAYWGG010000104.1:0-2620 GCA_043778415.1 Saprospiraceae bacterium | reverse complement strand
TGTTTAGCGTGGGCGTGAATTATACGCTGCCGATGCTAATAATTGCGCAAGCAGAAGTGTATCAAGACGGAAATATTCGGCTACAACTCATGCGAGAGGATATTCCGATTTCAAAGCGGTTGAGAATGAGTTTTATGGCAAACACCGATGGAGAATACATGGCGGGTTTTCGGTATATTGCTACAAGAAACTTATCGTTTTCTACCCATTACGACAGCGATATGGGCTTTGGTGCAGGGTTCACGTTGCACTATTGACCGCAAAAAATTATCAATCGAAGAAAACGCGTAGGCAGCACGGTATTATTAGTGCCAAAAATCCTTCGTTTTTCGCGCCTTAAAATACGTTTTGAAAATATTTGCGCAGCACAAAAAAATAATTTACTTTTGTAGCATTGTGCGGACCTATTAATAAATACAATGGTAAAAACAGAAAATTTTGAACAAGTAGAAATAGAATCACAAACACAACTTCGAGAATGGCTTTTGGAGAATCATGCGCAGCAACAAAGTATTTGGTTGGTGACTTTCAAAAAACAAGTTCCCGACAAATACGTTTCGGTCCACCAAGTGCTGGACGAATTACTCTGCTTTGGTTGGATTGACGGCATCAGGCGCAAGTTGGACGACGACAGAACAATGCAACTAATCGCCCCGAGAAAAGTAGAACACTGGACGAAAACCTACAAAGACCGTTATGCAATATTGGAAGGCAAAGGGCTGGTACAAAACGCTGGCAAAGCGTCGGTTTCAAAATCCAAGGCAGCTGGACTTTGGGATTTTATGGACGACGTCGATGCGCTCATCAAACCAGAAGACTTTACAAAAGTGTTGAGCAACTTTGAAAATGCCACCAACAATTTCAACGCCTTCGGAGCGTCCAGCCAACGCTTTATTTTGAGATGGATAAAATTAGCCAAAACATCTGAAACAAGAGCCAAAAGAATACAAGAAGCAGCTGAGTTGGCGGACAAAAATTTGAAAATACCGGGACTGTAAGCCCTACGTCCGGCATCGGACTTTTGTACGAGTGAGGCTCGACGGGATTTTGCGCTCGCAGCCGCGTAAAGTCCTGCTCGTTAGCAATAATTCTGTTGAGTAATCCAAATATTTAAAAAATCAATAAAACAGTCTAATGAGAAAATTACTTACACCAACTATCTTGCCGCTCTGGTGGCAGGACTTTTTGGTAGCAATACCACGAATTGTGTGCGGATATTTGTTAGCCGCAGATTTTGGCGCCGACAAATTCGGACTACCTTGGTCGCCAGCAGACAAAAATTTAGGATTGTTTGAAATTGCTTTTTGGTTTCCGGGCGACGTAGCTAACTATGGCGGCATCTTTGCTCATTTTTTGACACAAATATTTGGATCAGGAATGAAGAGAAAATAAGGTACTGAATATTGTGACGTAGTTTTGGCTCAAAAGACAAGTCAGAATACAGTAACTTATTTTGGACGCGTTCCTTATCTTTCTTATCGGCAAACGTTTGGAGTTTATCAAGAGTTATATTTCAAGCTGATAAATTACAATCATTACGACGGAGCAACTTTTGGAAGAAATCAGAGAAGTTACAAGCAGAGAACGGTTGAAAAAATATTTTCCGCAAGAAAGTGTCGTCGAATTACTCGAGTTGTTGGAAGCGATAGCCGAAAAGGTAGAAATAGTACCAACACATTTTATAAACAGAGTCCCGAAGGATAATTTTTTGTTAGACTTGATAGATTTTTCAAAAGCGGACTATTTAGTAACAGCCGACAAAGATTTATTAGCTCACAAAATCCTTTTAAGTCAGCAGCAATTTTGACACCCGCAAATTTTGAAATTGCGTTCAATAGAAAATAGAAAACCACCTCACAACTCCCCAATCAAAATCCCAATAAGAGCGCAGCTCTTATTGGGATTTTGATTGGGGGTTACTTTTTATTTCGGATTACATCTTCTATTGTTTTTGAAAAATATCGATGCTCCAATTCCAATACTTTACGAGCAATATCGGCAGCTGTGTCGCTTTGGAGGACTGCGCAAGTGGCTTGAAAAATGATGTCGCCTTCGTCGTAGTTTTCGTTGGCGTAATGGATTGTGATGCCCGTTTGGGTTGCGCCCGACGCTTTTACCGCTTCGTGGACGTGGCTGCCGTACATTCCTTTTCCGCCAAAATTGGGCAGCAAAGCAGGGTGAATATTGACGATTTTTCGCTCAAAAGCCCGAACTAAATAACTCGGAACTTTCCACAAAAAACCCGCCAAAATGATAAAATTAATATTTCTATCTCGTAGGGCGGTCAGCAGCTGTTCGGTTTCATAAAAATAACTGCGCTCCACGATTTTCGTTTCGATGTGTTCGGCGCGCGCAGCCTCCAACACCAGTGCGTCCGCCTTGTTGGAAATAACCAACCGAACCGCAATATCGTCGTGGTCGCGGAAGTAGTCTATTATCTTGCGAGCATTGCTGCCATTGCCGGAGGCAAAAATTGCGATAGAAGTCATCATTTTTAGGATAAAATTAGCTAAAGAAAGCGTCTAAAATAAACTGCTCATTTTTTCTGCTAAATTACAAGCAATCACTGCGTTATTTTTTCGTTTCAACGCCCTGCGTTGCGCCTCAAAAATGCCTTGTT
>JAYWGG010000103.1:0-31749 GCA_043778415.1 Saprospiraceae bacterium | reverse complement strand
TTACTTCTTTGTCTATCAGATAGGAGTTGGCGAGTTGTTGGCGGTAGCCGTCGAGTTCGCGCTGGAGGGTCTGGACGGTATCCAATCGCATGGCTTTGGCGCGTTGGACTTTAATCTTAAATTTGGTGTAGAGGTCGAGATATTCTTCCAAAGATTTTTTGGAAAAATCTGCTTTTTCTCCGTTTGTTTTTCCGTAAATATATTTGAATTCGGAGGCTTTTACTGGGCTGCCAGCTACGGAAAAGAGTACGGCATCGTCGCCATTTTTTTGCGCTTGCGCGGCGGTCACTTGGGCAAGCACGAGCAAAGCTGCTGCCAAGAGTTTAGTTAGGTTCTTACTCATCTGTTTGTATTTGTTGTCGTGAATGATTTTAAGTTTTTTTTTTAAAACGACGCAAAAATAAGGTTTTTTTTTAGATTTATAACTTGGGTAATCTATTTCTTCATTACCTAATTTATTTTGTGCTTGCTTTTTATTTTCAAACTGCATCTGTGTCCATTTTCTGTTCTTCCAAAGTGCTAAAAAATCCTCTGTGAAAAATAATAATACACGCCACGCCGACCGAAATAGCCGCGTCTGCAAGGTTGAAAACAGGGCGAAAAAATAGGTAAGGTTCGCCGCCCCAGAAGGGCAACCACGACGGAAAACTGCCCTGCAACAGCGGGAAATACAACATATCCACTACTTTGCCGTGCAAAAAACTGGCGTAGCCGCCTTCGATTGGAAAAAGCTGCGCCAAGCCACCATGAAACGGGGATTCTGAAAACACCATACCATAAAACGCACTGTCGATGATGTTGCCGATGGCACCTGCCAACACAAGTCCGAAACTCAACAAAAGCGCATTGGGGGCGTTGAGTCGAACTAATTTTTCGATATAAGCGCATAAAAAAACGACCGCTACGATGCGGAAAAGGCTGAGTGCGAGCTTGCCGTAGTCGCCGCCCAAAGTGAGTCCGAAAGCCATACCAGGATTTTCGACGAAATGAATCAAAGACCACGACTGTCCGAGTAGGCGTATTTCTTCGCCGTATTCCATGTGTGTTTTTACCCATATTTTGAGGGCTTGGTCAAACGCCAGCACCAAAAAAATGAGTATAAAGACGAATATTCTTTTCTTATTCAAAGTAGTAAATGATTTTTTTCAGCAATAAAAGACAAAGCGAAGGCGCAAATATACGACATCAAGTTGCCAAAACGCTGGAAGGCGAAATTTATTTTAGCAAAAAGTCTAAAACCGTTTTTGTAAAAAGTGCGGGAGCTTCAGCGTGTACCCAATGTCCTGCGTCTGGAACGGTGAAAAACTCCGCTCGTGGAAATTTTATTTTTATCAAATCCATGTCATCATCTTGCAAATATTTTGAGTTTCCGCCCCGAATAAAAAGGGTTCGTTTGTCAAAAGTTTCGCCTGCTGCGCCTACGCCGCCCATGATGAGGGGATAGTTGCGGTGCAAGCTGCGAAGGTTGAGTTTCCACTCAAAAAATTCCTCCGTTTCGTCGTCCCGAGAAAGATTTTTGAGTATAAATTGGAGTTCGGCTTTGTTATGGATTCGCTCTGCGAGAAACGCTTCGGCTTCTTTTCGGTTTTTTGTGGACTCCAAATTGAGGGCGAGCATTGCCTCGAAATAGGCTTCGTGACCGCCGTTGTAGGCGCGTGGCGCAATATCCACTACGGTCAGCGTAGTCGCCAAGTCTGGATTGCGGAGCGCGAAGTGCATCGCGGTCTTGCCGCCCATCGAGTGACCGATGAGGTGCGCGCCGTCATACATCCAGTGGCTCTCCATAAAATGCTGCACATCGGCTGCCAAAACATCGTAATTGAACTCCTCCGAGTGCGGAGATTTGCCGTGATTGCGGAGGTCGAGGATATAGACGGTAAAGTGTTCCGCCAGTTTTTTGGCAATGCTTTGCCAGTTGTCGAGCATTCCGAACAGTCCGTGTAAAATGACGACTGGCTCGCCTTGCCCAAATTCTTTAAAGTTCAGTTCCATTTTTTATTTTTCATTCACGACACTGCCGCTTCGAGCAGCGTCAGCGTCCGATTTTGAGTGTCCAAACGCGCCTGAATACCGACTGGGAGCAGGCATTGGTGTTTGATATGCCCAAAAGACAGACCGTACACAATCGGGACGTTGAGGCTGCCCAAGCGGTCGCGCAGCACTTCCATCAGCGAAAAAGAATCTTCGTTGGCATCGGGTTCGCATTTGTGGAACACGCCGAGCGCAATTCCCTTCGCTTTTTGAAGCTCGCCTGCCGCCAGCAGTTGTGTCAGCATTCGGTCAATCCGATATGGTTTTTCTTCGATGTCCTCCATGAATACCAGACTGTCGCGCAGCCACCACTCGTAATCCGTACCTGTGAGGGAGGCGAGCAGGGACAGATTGCCGCCCATCAGCCGCCCTTCGGCAACGCCTTGATTGATGATTTCCGTCGTATAGCCCGACTCGGACTCTGCCATGAGCGCAATCGTATATTCGGGAGAAGGGTGCATCAGGACGTTTTTGAGGTGCTGAATGGTGTAGTCCGACCAGTCGGCAGCAGCGATTTGCCCGTGAAAACCAACTAATCCAGTTTTTACGAAAATAGCTTGGTGCAACGCCGTAATATCGCTGTACCCGATGAGTGGTTTGGGATTTTTTTTGATAAGTTTGTAATCCAACAGATGCAGCAGCCTTGTCACGCCGTAGCCGCCGCGCACGCACCAGATGCCGCGCACTTCGGGGTCTGAAAACATGGCGTGAATGTCCTCCACGCGCCGCAGCTCGGAGCCAGCAAGGTAGCCGTATTTATCCAAAATATGTCGCCCCATTTTTACTTTGAAACCCAAACTTTGGATATTGGCTACCGCTTTCTGCACTCGAACATCGGTAATATTTCCGGCTGGTGCGATAAGTCCAATCGTATCTCCTTCGCACAAGCGTTGCGGCTTTATGGAGGCGATGAACGGAGATTGGTCGGTTTTTTTGCCCAAAAAATTAGGCATTTGCGTCGCCACCGCAGAGCCAAGAATATTTTGTGTGAAGTGCCGTCTTGTCATTCTTTTTGATAACTGGAAGGTAAGGAATATGTCTAAAATAAATTACCTTATTTTACCAATTTAGCCACTATAGTTTTTCCACGATTGTCGCTGATTTGCAATACATAAACGCCGTGCGGCAGGTTGGGTGTTGCGAGTTCGGTGCGCTGTGCGTCGGAGTTTATCCATGTTTTTTGTTGCGCTATCAGCTCTCCGTTGAGTGCGTACAAGGCGGCGCGGTATTCTCCATTTTCTGCGTTGTGGAGGGCATAAAAAATGGCATGGTCGGAAGTGATTGGGTTTTCGAGAATCGAAAGCGCGAAAGTTGCTTGCTGCAAATCCTCTGCGGCAGTTGTTTTTTCTGTCACTACGAGTTTCGTAAAGTTAGCTGCATCGCCGCCGCTTCCGCCGTCGCCGTTCACGCCGCAGCCTGCCGAGTAGAAAGTAATCGCGCCCTTTCCTGCTGCGGGGGCTTTCCAACTCACGGTAAAAATATTGCTGACGCTGGACGTTTTTTGCTCTGCGTAGCTTCGTCCGCCGTTGGCGGTCGAAATGCGGGTGTTGGTGGCTGGATTCGACCAGCCATTGACACTCACGTTGCCTGTGTTGATGAGCGAAAGTAGCTGAAAACCGTACTTGGTAGGGTTGCCTGTCACTTTATTGACGGTCGCTCGGGCGGTATAATTTTTGTTGGGAATGTATTGTGTGACGGCGTTGTTTAAAGAGTCGAGCAATTCTACGCCTACCGTCACCTGAATCCCTGCCGCCGACCCTACGCCGTGGCAGCCTTGACAGGTTTTTGGGTTTCCGCCCGACACTTCGTCGCCCGGCGCGCCTGTATTCCCTGCGTTGGAGGAGGCTGCTCGCCCGCCACTGTTGCCCAAAAAAAGTACTGCGGCAAACGCAGCGATAGAGAGTGTGTAGATAAATTTTGAGTTCATAATTTTTTTTATTTTGATTGAATCGTGGTTTAGACCGTAAAAATAGTAAAAAGTTGTATTGTGTTCAAATTATTTTTTGGCATATAAGTAACCTGCTTTTGGATTTCTGCCCTCCACGCCTCGAAAATAATCTTCCAGAACGGCAAAGTCCGCAGCTTGGTCGTCGGTGGTATAGAAAGGTGCTCGAAATTCGACGTGCTTATTTCCCCAGTCAAATTTACAAAAAATAATTGGAATATTTGCGCCTTTGGCGATGTAATAAAAACCAGTTTTGAGTTTTTCTACTTTTTTTCGAGTGCCTTCGGGAGAAATGCAAACGGCAAATTTTTCTTTTTTATTAAAAATCGTGACTACCGAATCTACAAAATTGGTGCTTCGACCGCGCTCTACGGGGTAGCCGCCCAACCAACGAAAAAAGAAGCCAAATGGAAATCTGAAAAGCCCACTTTTTGCCAAAAAAACAACCCGTCGCCGCAGCATACTCCGCGTCAAAACGCCTATCGGAAAATCCCAATTCGAGGTGTGCGGAAGTACGATAATGATAAATTTGTCGAGCGTCTGCGTGGAAAACAAAATATCAACTTTCCAACCAAACAGCTGCATAATGAAAGAACTGACTCTGTGCATAATTTTTTTTCTATCGAAATTGTACTAAAAAATCTTTTATTTGTTGGTCAAAAATCGCTCCTTCGCCGAAATGAAAAGCCACCTGAATCGGCAATACAAATATTGGCAGCCGATGTTGGAGCAAAAAATCTCGATGTGCTTCGAGCCGTGTCGCATCTTTTTCGGTCGTCACTATGACGACTGTTTTCTCTTTCGCTTCATTTTTTAATCGCTCGAAGTTCGTTTTCAAATCCTCCATTTCCTGCTGCTCAAAAAAATGGTGGTCTGCATATTCGAGTGTATGAACGGTCTTTGCCTGCTTTTGAAGGTATTTTTTCAAATAATCGGTCTTTGCGATGCCACTCAACAGCAATATTTCGACCTCTTCGCCGAGCGAAAAAGTATGTTGCGGCGCGAAAAGATAATAAGGCGTACCGTAATCGAAATATGAAAAGTACAACTTCTGGTGCAAATATGGTTTAATTTTGGCACTAATTTTTTCTTTTTCTCCTACACTAAAATTGGTAGGACATTTCGTGACAATCACAATATCCGCCCGCCGATAAGCCGCTCGCCACTCCCGAAGCCTGCCCGAAGGCAACAAATAATCGTCCGTAAATAGGTGATTGTGGTCGCTGAGTAAAATATTGAGTGCGGGCGTGATAGCTCGGTGTTGGAAGGCATCGTCTAATATAATCGTCTGCAAGTCAGGTTGTTGCATCAACATTCGTGGGATTGCGAAAGCTCGGCTTTCGCCAACGGCGACCATCACGTCGGGATTTTTTCGTTTGAGTTGCAGCGGTTCGTCGCCTGCTTGCTGTGCCGTCAGATGAGTTTGGACGATTAAAAAACCCTCCGTCTTGCGCCCATAGCCGCGACTCAACGTACCTACATTGATGTAATCTTTGAGCAGTCGGACAAGGTACTCGGTGTGCGGCGTTTTTCCTGTTCCGCCCGTAGAAAGATTGCCAACCGAAATAGTCGGCACGTCAAACTGTACAGATTTTAAAAATCCCAGCCGATAAGCGGCATTGCGCAAGCCAACCAGCGAGCCATACAGCAAAGAAAATGGCGCGAGTATGATTTTTATGACAAGCTCTTGCATGAATTATTTTTAGGACACTCCAAAATAAATTATTTGCAAAAGTAGAAAAAAAGATGTTATTTTAGACATTTTAGAAAGGCTTTTGCATTTTCGAGCCACTTCCTTTTGGTTGTTTGATGAGGTTGAAAATATTTCGTCTAATAAAAAAAATCGTAGCTTACCGTGTCGTGCGAAATCGTGTAGATGCTGTCTTTGACTGGGGTAAACATTCCCATTTTAGCCCCTCCATACCCAAACTGAATGTATTTCCCACCTACGCATTGATGAATCATTGTAGTATCAACATACTTTCCTGATAGCTGTATAGAGGTACCATTTCCTTTAGCATCGTTGCTAAAAAATCTAAATTCATCCATTTCGTTGAGTGGGTGGATATTTTTGATGTGCATTTTTATCCACGCTTCGGGAGCCATCGAAAAATTGACAACGCTTTGCCCTCTTTTATCGCCCAAGCCAAACAAGCCCGGCACTGGCAAAAAGTATTTATCGTAGTAGCGCGGTCCGCTAAAAAAGCTCAAATAAAAAGACGTAATGGCAGTATCAGGAAATGTAAAACTAAAATTTCCCTCCATGTCAGTAGAGGCAGAGCCTACTGTTACTCTTTTAGGTATGCACAAAAAACAGGTTTCTATACTTTTGGACAGCACTACCTGTGTGCCGACCAGCGGCTTCATAGTCCCGAGTTCGGTTACTTTGCCAGAAATATTTGCATCTTTTGGCGTTTTCGAGCAGCTCGCCAGCGCGACCGCCACCCACAGCATTAAAATTGTTCTTTTCATTTTAAAATTCTTTTTTTTTGTGAAAATAGAGGAACGGAAGTTACCGACACCTTTGAGGTGTCGGTAACTTATTACCGCAAAGTTACGGGCGCAAAAAATACGGTTTGAAGTAAATTTCGATAAAAACATATATTTATTTTGCATATATTAAGAAAATTTTGTTTACACGAATTTACCGACACCTTTGAGGTGTCGGTAAATTGTATAGAAAACTAAAGAACACGTTTTTTTAGGAATGAAGAAAAAGATAGGTAATTTATTTTAAACGCATTTTTGAGCCATATTTTTTTACATATTTCTTCGGTATTGCCCCCCAACTTCGTAGAGCGCATTCGTGATTTGCCCCAAAGAACAAGATTTGACGGCTTCCATGAGTGCCTCAAAAAGGTTGCCGTTTTCGATAGCGATTCGCTGGAGTTCTTTCAGCACCATTGGCGATTGGGCAGCATTGGCGGCATAAATAACTTGCAGCGTCTTGATTTGTCCTTCTTTTTCGGCTTCGGTGGCGCGGATAATCTCCGACGGAACGATGGTCGGCGAACCATTTTTATTCAAAAATGTATTCACCCCGATTATCGGATATTCGCCCGTGTGTTTGAGCATTTCGTAGTGGAGGCTTTCTTCTTGGATTTTTCCGCGTTGGTACATCGTTTCCATCGCGCCCAACACGCCGCCGCGCGACGTGATGCGGTCAAACTCGGTCATCACGGCTTCCTCCACCAAATCCGTCAATTCTTCGATGATGAACGCGCCTTGCAAGGGATTTTCATTTTTTGCCAAGCCCAATTCGCGGTTGATAATCAACTGAATAGCCATCGCTCGGCGGACGGACTCTTCGGTCGGAGTGGTAATCGCTTCGTCGTAGGCGTTGGTATGCAGCGAATTGCAGTTGTCATAAATGGCGTAGAGGGCTTGCAGGGTCGTCCGAATGTCGTTGAAGTCAATTTCTTGGGCGTGGAGCGACCGCCCCGAAGTTTGGATATGGTATTTGAGTTGTTGGCTGCGCTCGTTTGCCTTGTATTTTTGCTTCATCGCTTTCGCCCATATCCGCCGTGCTACGCGCCCGATGACCGAGTATTCGGCATCTACGCCGTTGGAAAAGAAAAACGACAGATTGGGTGCAAAGTCATCGATTTTCATTCCTCGCGACATATAATATTCAACAAAAGTAAAGCCGTTGGAGAGCGTAAAAGCTAACTGCGAAATAGGATTAGCTCCCGCTTCGGCGATGTGATAGCCCGAAATCGAAACGCTGTAAAAATTGCGAATTTTGTGTTGGGTAAAATATTCTTGCACGTCGCCCATGAGTCGGAGGGCAAATTCGGTAGAAAAAATACAAGTATTTTGGGCTTGGTCTTCTTTCAAAATATCGGCTTGGACAGTGCCACGCACTGCCGCCAATGCAGTCGCTTTGAGTGTGGCGTATATATTTTTTTCTAAAATATCATCTCCAGTGACACCCAATAAAAGCAAGCCTAAACCTGTGTTTCCTTTCGGCAACTCTCCATCGTAGGTTGGGCGCGCTTGATTTTTATCGTCGTATTTTCCTTTCAGTTTCTGCTCCACCAAGTGTTCCAGACCGTTTTGGAGGATATATTTCTCGCATTGTTGGTCGATGGCGGCGTTCATAAAAAATGCTGCGAGCGTGGCGGCAGGTCCGTTGATGGTCATCGAAACGGAGGTCGTGGGGGCGCACAAGTCGAAGCCCGAATAAAGTTTTTTGGCATCGTCGAGGCAGCAAATAGACACGCCCGAGTTGCCGATTTTGCCATAAATATCGGGGCGGTGGTCGGGGTCTTCACCATACAATGTCACCGAATCGAAGGCGGTAGAAAGGCGCGTGGCGGGCAAGTCGGCAGCCACATAATGAAATCGGCGATTGGTGCGCTCGGGTCCGCCTTCGCCCGCAAACATACGCGTAGGGTCTTCGGCAGTGCGTTTGAAAGGAAAAACTCCGGCGGTGTAAGGAAAGCTGCCCGGAAAATTCTCCTGCAACGCCCAACGCAGACGGTCGCCCCAGCCCGAATATCGAGGCACCGCAATTTTTGGAATCGCCAATCCTGAAAGGCTTTTGGTGCTGGTCTGGATCCGAATTTCTTTTCCGCGCACGGAATAAATGAACTCTTCGTTTTTATAATTTTGGAGTGTTTGCTCCCAATTTTCTAAAATTTCTTGCGCGCCAGCGTCTAATTTTCGGAGATAAATTTGCTCATTTTTGGCAAAATCTTCGAGTTCGGCGGGTGATTTTTTTTGCGTTTCGTAGTGTTTTTTTATCGTATGAAAAGAATATGCCAGCTCTGCGGTCTGCGACTGTGCGTTTGTGTGGTCGTTGTAGGCGCGTACGATTTCGGATATTTCGGACAGATAGCGGGTGCGGTGTGGCGGAATGATGTAAATTTTTTCACTCATTTTGTCCGTCACCTGAAAGTTGGATTGGAGCGAAGTTCCTGTTTTTTCGACCATTTTGTCCATTACTCGACGGTACAGAGCGTTCATTCCAGGGTCATTGAATTGCGAAGCCATCGTCCCAAACACGGGCATTGTGTCCAAATTTTGTTCCCAAAGGTTGTGATTTCGTTGGTACTGTTTTTTTACGTCGCGCAGTGCATCGAGTGCGCCTTGTTTGTCGAATTTATTGATAGCGATGAGGTCGGCAAAGTCCAACATATCAATTTTTTCCAACTGCGTCGCCGCGCCGTATTCGGGAGTCATAACGTAGAGCGACGCGTCGGAGTGGTCCAAAATCTCGGTGTCGGACTGCCCAATTCCCGAAGTTTCGAGGATAATAAGGTCAAAATTAGCGGCTTTCAGAATATCTATTGCCGACTGGACGTACTTGGAGAGTGCCAAGTTGGACTGTCGAGTGGCGAGCGAGCGCATATAAACTCGGTCGTTGTTGATGGCGTTCATTCGGATACGGTCGCCCAACAATGCGCCGCCCGTCTTGCGTTTGGAGGGGTCAACGGAAACGATAGCGATGGTTTTTTTTTCAAAATCCATCAAAAAACGCCGCACCAACTCATCTACGAGGCTCGACTTGCCAGAGCCGCCCGTGCCTGTGATACCCAAAACGCCGCCTTGTCCTTTTTCGACAGGAAGGAGTTTTTGAGCCAAAACTGGTTTTATTTTATGTTGATAATAATCCTGATGATTTTCGGCGATAGAGATGAGCCGCGCGATGTAAAGATGTTCTTTTTGCGCCAAGCGATGTTCATCTAAAACGAAGTCTTTTTTTTCATCAATCGCGAAAGAGTCGTTGGTATTTTGGGTTTGTCCTTTTTTTTGCGGAAGCTGTCGGGTGGGGTCTGTGTCGCATTGTTGCAGCAAATCGTTGATCATTCCTTGCAAGCCCATCGTCCGCCCGTCGTCGGGGGAGTAGATTCGGCTGATGCCGTAGGCGTGCAGTTCGGCGATTTCGGAGGGCAAGATAGTGCCGCCGCCGCCGCCGAAAATTTTGATATGTCCTGCACCTTTTTCTTTCAAAAGGTCGTACATATATTTCAAAAATTCGATGTGTCCGCCTTGATAAGAGGTAAGTGCGATGCCCTGCACGTCTTCCTGAATGGCGGTTTCGACGATTTCGCGGACGCTGCGGTTGTGTCCAAGATGGATAATTTCTGCACCCGAACTTTGCAAAATACGGCGCATAATATTAATGGCAGCATCGTGACCGTCGAAGAGCGAGGCGGCAGTGACGAGGCGAATTTTGTTTTTGGGCTGGTAAGGTGTTGGCGATTGCATTATAAATTCTTATGGTTTTATTCTGCTGCAAAATTACGGAATAAAATGTAAGAATACTTTTAAAATTTGAAAGTCGGACAACAAATTTTGGCAGTAAGAACACGTGCCACCAAACTAAAAGGCGAAAGCAATCGCAAAAGCAAGCACCGAAACTATCAAACCGTACATAAAAATGCTGTAACAATAACTCAAATATTTATATTTTTTTGACAGTACGACTCCCAAATAATAAAGGTCGCGTGTCATGCTGCTGTACAGATAGTCGCCGTCTTTCATCATCTCCATCATGCCCCAATGGAACTCGTCGAGCTTCATATTAAAGAAATTACCGAAGAACAATAAATTGCCTTTTCTGCGCAAAATATCTTCTTTTGTGACTCGTCCTTCGGTAATTTTTGGGCGCGTAGAGAGCGTCGCAAATATCATCGAAAGCAAACAAACGGTGAGTAAAATAATGGTTGGAATGATAAATTTTGGCTGCCCAGCAAATTTTTTTTCAAAGCCTCCGATGAGCAACGAAATTACTATCGTATTGATACTCAACATAATATGCGCTTTGTTATCCGCCGTAGCACTCAAACTAATATGCGTCCGATAGGTGGTACGAAACATTGTTTCTACACCTCTGCCGAGTTTGTCGTCTTTCTTATAATCTTCTATTGTTACCAACTTTTGTGACAGGCTTGGAGCTATTTCCTCGCGGCCTTTTTGCAGCCTTTTGAGATGTTTATTTTTTCTTTTTTCGTACAAGTCGCGCCCCGCCACCGTGTAGTATTGGTGTTGATTCATAAACTCCAACTCAAAATCTATCCACTCCAGCTCGCTCATTTTATGCTGCTTGGTTGCTAATATCTCTTGTCGAAGCCTGTCACATTTTTCCCAATAATTTTTTTTTCCGAGATGACTCAAATCGGCATCGCAAATTATTTCTTCGAGTAAATTATTGGCTTTTGCGGCAAGGCGGGTGGCGGCAATGCAGCCCTCGATTTTGATAATTTTTTCGATAGCGAAGTTATTTTCCCCCAAAAATTTTCGAGCGTATTCGGCACTGCGAACTTCGTGTCCGTCTGCGCCTTGGTCGTAGCCCGTATCGTGAAACCACGCCGCTATTTCGAGTATTTCGCAGTCATCTTCCCCCAAATGACAGTATTCTCCCAGCTCTTGGACAGCTTGCACGACGTTCAGCGTGTGCTGAAAGTCGTGAAAAACATACTCCGAAGAGATATTTTTTTTAAAAAAATCGCCTACAAAATTGGACGTTTTTTGTAGAATATCCGACGTTACTTGCATAAATTAAGTTTTTAAAAACGCCCAAAGATAAGTCTTATGTCGCTACTTCACAACTCTATTTTCCAAACCATGAGCGTAAAATCATCGCTGCCCGACACGAGCAAATCGTCGTACTCCGACCAAAAAAGCGTATTTACAGAGCGTTTGTGACCCCCGTCACGAATGGGTTCTATTACTTTTAAGAGTTCAAAATTCTCTGCGTCCCAAATTTTTATCATTTTGTCGCGGCTTGCTGTCGCAAAAATATGTCCTTTTGGGTGAAATACGATACTATTGATGGTGAACCAATGTGCAGATTGCGCCGAAATTTCTTTGTAATTATCTTCTGTATTCCAACTTTTCAGTTGTGCGTCGCGTCCGCCCGAAATTAAAATGTTTTTGTTTTTGGAAAATTGCAGCGCGAAAATAGAATTTTGATGCGCCGACTGAATAATTTTATTCACCCCCAATGTCGTTTTATCCAACAAATAAATATTTCCGTCGCTCGCCCCAACGGCGATTTCGTTGCGTTGCGGACAAAAATCCACGCTTCGCAACGCCGAGTTGGAAAGCTGAATACTCTCCGTAGCACGACCTTTTGCCACGTTCCAACGACTTAACAGACCGTCGCCGCCTGCTGTAAATAACTGATTGTCAAATAGTTGTATAGAAAAAATACCTTTTTTTTGCTGCGCAATATTTTGTGTTCGTTGGGGTTCGTCAAGGTCAATCCAATGCACGCCGCCGTCCCGATTTCCTACCACCAACCGCCGCTCGTCGGGTATCTGCAAAAGGGAATAAATACTTGTTTCGGCTTTCGCTATGAGTTTTCCGGGTGCTTCGGGCTTCGCTAAATCCCATTCTACCACCCAGCCGTCGCCTGCGCCCGACAGGATTTTGTGTGGATTTTCGCCCTTCGTCAAGGCGAAAACTGCTCCCTGATGCCCAATCCAGTGTGCGACTTTTGTTACTTTTATCACCTAATTTTTTTTGAAATAAAATATTTGCACAAAATTAGTCCAATAAAACTGCTGTATTTGATAAAGAAGTGATTATTTTTGCCAAAATGCCATTAATTTACCATTTTTCGTCGCCGCAATGCACTTTCGCACTCTGGGAAATCCACGAGTCGGAGGATTTTTTTGTAAAAAAATTAATTCTCAAGCCGTCGGAATTAACAGAAATTTCGATGCTTCGTGACCGAAAAAAAATAGAATGGTTGGCAAGTCGCTGGCTGCTGCACGAGCTTTTGGGCAACGAAAATGACCGCCAAGTATGCCTGAAAGATGAACACGGAAAGCCATACTTGGAAGGTTCGAGCCAGCATATTTCATTGAGTCATTCTCAAAATCAAGTAGCCGTAATTATCTCTAAAAAATGTATCGGAATTGATATTCAGCGAGTTACGAAAAAGATAGAGTGCATTGCGCCAAAATTTATGCGTCCCGAAGAAATAAATTCGCTGCGCAAAGACGAACAATATTTGGAGCATCTTCATGTTTTTTGGGGAGCCAAAGAGTGTCTTTACAAAGCATACGGGCGGCGCGGATTGGACTTTCGGAAGCATATTTTTGTGACACCTTTTTTATACACAGTTCCTCATGGCGAATGTGAGGGACGGGTAGAAAATGATGTTTTTTCTGCTCAATACCGTATTTTTTTTGAAAAAAGAAATGAATTTATTTTAGTCTATGCAATCGAAAAATAACAGCTCTTTAGCTCAAAAAAATCTTATTTTTTTGAGTATTTTTTTACTCTTTGTGACATCGTGTAAAAACAAAAATTCTAACTTACAAGCTAATTCGGAGCAAGAATTGAGGGTTGCTGCTTTTGAAGATTTTTACCAAAAATTTCATTCAGACAGCTTATTTCAGGTGGCGCACATTATTTTTCCATTGGAAGGCTTGCCGTCGGGTGCAGACAGCGTTGTGCTTACAGGAGGCACTTTTTACTACCAAAAAGCGGACTGGCGAATGCAACATTCCTTGCAAGAAATGGACAAAGATATGGATTATCACCGTACTCTGAGCGTCGTGTCCCCCGAATTTATGCGCGAAGTCATCTTCAAAAACGACAGCACTTACGCGATGGAGCGAAAGTTTGCCTACATGGATTCTACATGGATTTTGATTTATTACGCCGGAATGAATAAGCTACAAAGATGATTAATATGGAACATCTATTCCAGATTGTGTTTCCATCTTTTGTGTGACCATAGCCAGTTGGCTGGATTTTTTTGTATAATTTCTTCCAATTTTGTGACATACAGTTTTGTAATTTCAGAATCTTTTAATTCCGTCGGATTGTCACAAATCAAAGCCACCTTTACCTCATAAAAACCGCGCCGCACTCGATAGACATCGTTGTAATAAACAGGAAAATCCATTTTCTGGGCGATACTTCCCACTCCGGGCAGCCATGCAGTTTCTTGGTTCAAGAACCGAACTCGGTGCGCAGTCCTCAAATTGGACGGCGACTGGTCGCCGATTAGAATAAAACTTGCCTGCTGATGAGCAAAATTTTGTACTACTTGGCGAGTTTCTTCCATCGCCACACCTACGATACCGAAGCGCGTGCGTCGCTGCAGCATAAATTTATTCATATAAGGATTTTTTATTGCCTTATAAACTCCCACCACAGGCTGACGCAGCCCAAAACGAGGCGTAATTATCAACCATTCCCAATTCGTATAGTGTCCGCCACTAAAAATTATAGAGCGTGGCTCTGTCATCATCTTTCTAAATTCGGGCGTGTCAATAAATTTATACCGCTTGAGAAGTGTCTGTTCGCTCATCGTCAAGCCCTTAATACCTTCCAATAAAATGTCACACAAGTTCGTATAAAATTTTTTTATTAATTTTTTGATTTCTCTTTCGGTTTTTTCTGGAAACGATTTTTCTAAATTGTTTTTTACAACTTCATATCTGTATTTTATTACATATAAAAAAATAAAATATAACAAATCAGAAAGGCGATACAATACCCAAAAAGGGATTAGCCCAAAAAACCAAACGCCGATTTTGAATAGAAAAACGGAAATACGTTGCATAGACTGGATTTTTATTTTACCTTTAAAGGTAGAAAAATATTTTGCTTACCACACCACAATTTGCTATGATTCTTCGTAATTTTTTTCTGTTGCTTTGTATCACTGCCCAATTTTTTGCCTGCCAGGTGGCTTCGCCAAAGGTAGCTGCTGCCGTCAAACGCCCCGTCGAGTTTGTCAATCCGTTCATCGGGACGGGCGGACATGGTCATACTTATCCCGGCGCGACGCTGCCTTTTGGAATGGTTCAGCTCAGTCCTGACACACGTTTGAGCGGTTGGGACGGCTGTGGGGGCTATCATTTTTCGGATAGTTTGGTCTATGGATTCAGCCATACGCATTTGAGTGGGACGGGCATCACAGACTATGGCGACGTGCTTTTGATGCCGACCGTCGGCGCGACAACCATTCGGAACGGTGCGGACGGCGGCGCAGGCTATTGCGCTCATTTTTCTAAAAAAAACGAAATTGCGCAGGCAGGATATTACAAAACCTTGCTCGATGACATGGGCGTGACGGCAGAATTGACGGCGACTACGAGAGTAGGTTTTCATCGCTACACATTTCCAAATTCTGTGGATTCAGGCAATATCGTCATTGACCTCAACCACCGCGATAAGGTTTTAGATGCCAAATTGACTTTGGTAAATGACAGTACGGTGGAGGGTTTTCGGGTGTCAAAAGAGTGGGCGCAAGAGCAACATATTTATTTTGTAGCGCAATTTTCAAAATCTATCCATGTCACAAAAAGTGATAGTTTAGGTAGAATATTTGCAGTTAGTTTTTCTACTGAAAAAGACAAACAGATTTTGGTGCGAGTCGGAATTTCAGCAGTCAGTATTGCGGGAGCAAAACAAAATTTGGCGAAAGAAATTCCACATTGGGATTTTGACCGAACTCGAAACGAAGCATGCGAAACATGGAATACCGCTTTGAAAAAAATAGAAGTAGAAGGTGGGAGTTTGTCACAAAACACGATTTTTTATACAGCTTTGTACCACACAATGGTCGTCCCAAACGTTTTTCAGGACGTGGACGGAAAGTATCGTGGCATGGATAAAAAGATTCATCAAGCGACCGACCACACACAATATTCTGTGTTTTCTCTTTGGGATACTTACCGAGCTGCGCACCCGCTTTACACCATTTTGGAGCCAAGCAGAGTGACCGATTTTGTGAAGACTTTTTTGGCGCAATACGAGCAAGGCGGAAAGCTACCAGTATGGGAGTTGGCTGCCAACGAAACGAATTGTATGATTGGCTACCACGCCGTTTCGGTCATCGCCGACGCTTATGCGAAGGGCATCAGAAATTTTGATGCAGAAAAAGCTCTCGCAGCTATGCAACACAGTGCCGACCAAAATGATTTTGGTTTAAAGTCTTATAAATCAAGTGATTACATTCCTTTTGACCAAGAGTCAGAGTCCGTGTCAAAGACTTTGGAGTATGCTTACGACGATTGGTGCATTGCTCAAATGGCAAAAGATATGGGAAAAGATAAAGTTTTTTCGCGCTACAATAGGCGTGCGCAAAATTACAAAAATCTTTTTGACCTCGAAAGTAGGCTTTTTCGTGGGCGAGCAAACAATACTTTTTTTGCGCCTTTTTTACCGTCGGAAGTGAACTTTAATTACACCGAAGCCAACGCTTGGCAGTATGGTTTTAGTGCCATGCACGACGTGGCGGGCTGGACTAATTTGCTCGGTGGGCAGGGTGGTTTGGACGAAAAATTGGACAGTCTTTTTGCAGCTTCTACGACTACTTTTGGGCGTGAGCAAGCGGACATCACGGGCTTGATTGGTCAGTACGCACATGGCAACGAACCCAGTCACCACATCGCTTATATTTATAATTTTTTGCACCATCCTTGGAAGTCGGAGGAGAAAATTCATTTCATTTTGAATCATTTATACACCGACCAACCCGACGGATTGATTGGAAATGAAGACTGCGGACAAATGTCAGCTTGGTATGTGATGAGTGCGATGGGTTTTTATCCGGCTTGTCCGGGCAGTCCGATGTATGTGATAGGTACGCCTATGTTTCCAAAAGTTATTATTCATTTGGAAAATGATAAACAATTTGTCATAAAAGCGAATAATATTTCGGAGAAGAATTTTTACATCAATCAAGCTGCGCTCAATGGAAAAAGTTATCAAAAATCTTTTTTCTATCACAGCGACTTGGTGGCTGGCGGCGAGTTGGTTTTTGAGATGTCTGATAAGCGAACTCAAGTATGGGGAATCGGCGAAAATGATGTGCCGACTTTGGGTATCGAAACAGAACTAATTGTACCTCAACCATTTGTAAAAAATGGAAAACGTGTTTTTAAAGATTCGATGTGCGTCGAACTTGGTAAAGCAAACCGAGAAACATCAATTTTTTTTACGACAGGTGGCTCTGACCCAAATGGAAAAAATGCCAAATTATATTCTGCACCTTTTTGGATTGATAAGACGACGACGCTCCGCTGCATCGGTAAAATTCCTTCTTTGAGCGACTCCAAGACGGGAATTTCTGTTTTTACCAAAATTAGCAGCAGTACAAAAGTATTGGAGTTGAGTTCGTTTGCGCCACAATACGCCGCAGAAGGAAAACAAGCGTTGGTGGACGGGATTAGGGGCGGCGGTGATTTCAGGATTCCCGGTTGGCAGGGCTTTGAGGGCATTGATTTGGAGGCGGTCGTTGATTTGGGCGGCTCTCAAAAAATCAAAAAAATAGGTTTGAGTTGCTTGCAAGACATCAAATCTTGGATTTTTTTGCCGACCGAAGTTACTTTTTTCTCCTCCAACGATGGACAACAATTTCAGCAAATTTCGGCACTAAAAAATAAAATTCCAGAGCAAAAAGAAGGACAAATAGTTCAAATTTTTTCAATTCCTACCAATGTATCGGCGCGTTTTCTAAAAGTCGTCGCCCGCAATCGAGCGAAAGTTCCCGATTGGCACATTGGCGCAGGCGGAAAATCTTGGATTTTTGCAGACGAAATTTTGATTGAATAATTTCTTTCTTATCCCTCAATACCCATTCCAAAAAGAGCAAAATCATAGCGGACAGGGTCGTGAGGGTCGAACTGGCGCAGGCGAGCGGTCAGCTCCAACACTGCCTGCCAGTCGGTTTGCGGACGCTGCAAAAGTCCCAACATTCGGGCTTGCCGCTCCACATGGACATCTAACGGCATCAGCAGCTGCGCGGGTTTTAGGAGTCGCCAAACGCCTAAGTCCACACCCATTTCGTCGCGACGCACCATCCAACGGAGGAACATATTGAGCCGCTTGCACGACGACTTTCGGGCGGGCGTAGCGACGTGTTTGCGCGTCCGCGCGGGAGCGTGAGGGAGGCTAAAAAAATCATCTTGGAAGCCAATCAAAGCATTTTCTACCGTTGGGTCGGCTGCCGAAAGGTGGCGAGCAAAGGCATTTTCGAGCGAAATATGTTGGCGGTAATACGTTTGCAAAAAATCTAAAAAATAAAGCGTATCGTCGGTATTGAACGTCCGATGTTTGAAATTTAAAAATTTCTGGCGGTCTTTTTCTTCATGGTTTTTGATAAAATCATGCGGAGCATTGTCCATAAGTTGCACCAATTCGCGGGCTTTTTGTAGGATAACCGGACGTTGTCCCCACGCGAGCATTGCCGTCCAAAAGCCCATAATTTCGATGTCTTGCAGCCGTGAGAATTGCTTTGGGATAGAGATTGGGTCGGCAGAGATAAATTCTGGGCGATTGTGTCGAGCCACAGCCGCCTCCAAAAGTTCGTAAAGCAGCGGATTTTCGTAGGGCATTATTTATTCAAAAAAAAATTTCAAAAAAAAATTTCGCAGGCAGCGTTGGAAGTCGGGCGGGCGTTCTTAAAAAGTCAGCACTCAATCACAAAACATTCCGACTATGACCGCTACGCTTTCCTACACGCTTATTCTTGCCGTCATTTATGTAGGGCGCAAAGTCGTCCAAAAAGCCGAAGCGGCTTACTCCAACCATTCTTAAGGAACGCGTCTAAAATAAACTACTTAATTTTTCTTCGTTCCTAATTGGCGGGCGGACGCTCGTAGATTTTTAACTTCACGACTCCCCAACGTTGGAGCAAATGCCCGAAAGAAACCCGCAAAACGCCCAATCCGTACTTCATGCTGCGCGAAAAATTGATAGACGACGCTTCTTCAAAATATTTCGTCGGACAGGTGACTTCCGCAATGTGGAATCGGTGAAAAATAATTTGCGACAGCATTTCATTATCAAACACAAAATCGTCCGAATTGGCATTGAAATTGATGCCTTCCAGCACTTCGCGACTGAACGCCCGATAGCCCGTGTGGTATTCGGAGAGTTTGTAACGCACCAAAATATTCTGCGAAAGCGTCAAAAAACGGTTGGCGACGTATTTATAAAGCGGCATTCCGCCCGACAGCGCGCCCTTGCCCAATATCCGCGACCCCAACACGACGGGGTAAAGACCTTCGCCGATGATATTGACCATCGAAGGGATAAGTTTGGGCGTATATTGGTAGTCGGGGTGCAGCATCACCACGATGTCGCCGCCCAACTCGAGGGCTTTGTTGTAGAGTGACTTCTGATTGCCGCCGTAGCCTTTGTTTTTTTCGTGCCGAATGATGTGCCGAATACCGATTTTTTCAGCCGTCGCCACAGTGTGGTCGCGGCTTGCGTCGTCGCACAAAATCACCTCATCTACGAGGTCAAAGGGAATTTCTTGGTACGTTTGTTCCAAAGTCAGTGCCGCATTGTAGGCTGGCAACACGACGACGACTTTCTGATTTTTATACATTTCTCGGATTGATTTTGGTTTCAATACAGATTCAGGCAAAGCTGCTTACTCGGCGGCTTCTTCCGTTTCCTCTATTTCTTTCGGCTCTTCGAGTTTCAACTGCCCTTTGGAATGAAGAAATTTGAACCATTTTATCACTTTTTTCATGTCGTTTATATACACTCGGTCGCGGTCGTAAGTCGGCAATATCTGTGCAAAATAAGCCTTTACTTCGTCCGCAGAAGCCTTATCGGACACTGGCGACAACGTCTCTAATTGCGTCAGCATGGTCGCAAAAATATCTTTCAACGGCGACGAATCCTCCTCCGTGTAGATGGCTATTGAGTCCAACGGCGAAAAGTTGTGTTTGCGGAGTGCCGCGAAAGTAGTTTTGCCGTCTTCGAGGCTTTCTATCAGCAAGCCGTCTTTTCGGTTCGCTACGATTTTGAACACGCCGCTCATGCCGCCTATCACTACAAATTTTTCTAAATTCATTTTTTTATTTTTTTAAAATATTTTTCTGCGAAAGAAGAAGAAAAAAATCAAGTAATTTAATCTTTCGCGGCGCAAAGTTAATTTTTTTTCGCTAAAAATAAACGATTGCGAATCGGAATATTGCAGCATTTTGACGCTGCGCAATATTTTTCTAAACTCAATGTACTCAAAAAATCAACAATATATCTATTTTTGTGTTTGAATGTTCGGCGCAGCAGGAGGAATTTGAAATTTTATACAAACCAAAAAAAAGAATTTTGTCGAAAAAAATAATTGTCATCGGGGCTGGATTTGCGGGAATGGCGGCGGCTTCGTGTTTAGCCAAGCAGGGACACGACGTGACGCTGTTAGAAAAAAACGATGTGGCAGGCGGACGCGCACGCAAGTTTGAGGCGGACGGCTTCGTGTTCGATATGGGTCCGTCGTGGTATTGGATGCCCGAAGTTTTTGAGGAATATTTTGCTATGTTTGGCAAAAAAGTCAGCGATTTCTACGATTTAATCCGTTTAGACCCGTCTTACACAATTTTTTTTGGTAAAAATGACGAGATGAAAGTTCCTGCCAAGATGGACGAGCTTTGCGCTATGTTCGACCGCTACGAAGCAGGAAGCAGCCAGAATCTGAAGAAATTTTTGGCGGAAGCCAAATACAAATACGAAGTCGGCATCAAGGAATTTGTCCGAAAACCCGGTCACACAATCCTCGAATTTGCCGATTGGCGAGTGCTGGCGAGTCTGTTTCGCTTGCAAATGTTTCAGTCCATGTCGTCCTACGTCCGCAAGCTGTTCAAGAACGAAAAGTTGCTTCAGCTCATCGAGTTTCCAGTGCTTTTTCTGGGAGCTACGCCCGCTAATACGCCCGCTCTGTACAGTCTAATGAACTACGCAGATATGTCGCTCGGCACTTGGTATCCGATGGGCGGAATGCACAAAATCGTAGAAGGAATGGTCGCAGTTGCCGAAAATTTGGGGGTCAAAGTACATCTCGGCGAGGAAGTCAGTGAGCTAATCGTCGAAAAAAACAATGTCACAAAAGTCGTCACTCAAAACGCTACCTACGAAGCAGATTTCGTAGTCGGTGGCGCAGATTACGAACACATCGAACAACATATTTTAGCTCCGCAATACCGCCGCTACTCCAAAAAATACTGGGACAGTCGCACGATGGCTCCTTCGTCTTTGCTTTTTTATATCGGTGTCAATAAGCGGTTGAAAAATCTTCAGCACCACAATTTATTTTTTGATACCGACTTCAATCTTCACGCAGAAGAGATTTATGACCGCCCGACGTGGCCCACCTCGCCACTTTTTTATGCCTCCGTGCCGTCTTTGACGGACTCTACGGTAGCACCCGAAGGCTGCGAAAATCTGTTCGTTCTTATCCCAGTCGCGCCCGACTTGGAGGATACGGACGAGCTGCGAGAGCGATATTTCAACATCGTTTTGGAGCGGCTGGAAACGCTGACGGAGCAGACAATCCGACCAAATATTATTTTTCGGAGGGATTTTGCGCACCGAGATTTCAAAAATGACTACCACGCTTTCAAAGGAAATGCCTATGGATTGGCAAATACGTTGCTCCAAACGGCGATTTTGAAACCAAAAATGCGGAGCAAAAAAGTAAAAAATTTATTTTTTACTGGTCAATTAACCACGCCCGGACCCGGCGTGCCGCCTTCGCTTATCTCGGGGCAAGTAGTGGCGGACGAAATAGAAAAAGAAATTGCCAAAAAAAGCTAAAAAGAACCAAATATGAACCAACAAAACCTATACAGCAGAGTTTGTCACGAATGTAGTAAGTTGATTACCAATCGGTATTCGACTTCGTTTTCGGCGGGAATTCGGGTTTTTAGCCCACAGTTGAGGCAGCCGATTTACGATATTTACGGCTTCGTCCGCTTCGCAGATGAGATTGTAGATACTTTTCACGGCTTCGATAAATCTACTTTGCTCGACCGGTTCGAGCACGAAACTTACCAAGCCATCGAGGAGGGAATCAGCCTCAATCCTGTGTTGCAGGCGTTTCAGGAAGTTGTCCGCACTTACCACATCGAGCGAGAGTTGATTGATGCTTTTTTGACTTCGATGCGCATGGATTTACATTTCAGCACCTACAACGACTCACTTTACAAGCAATATATTTACGGCTCGGCGGAGGTGGTCGGGTTGATGTGTCTGCGTGTTTTTATGGCGGACAATGAAGGCGGCTACGAAAGACTCAAAAGTTCTGCTTGCGCACTGGGAGCGGCATTTCAGAAAATAAATTTTCTTCGCGATATGAAAAGTGATTTTGATGAGCGGGGACGGGTTTATTTTCCGGGTATAGACTTCACGCGTTTCGACAATCAGCAAAAGCAACTCATCGAGGCGGATATCCAGGCGGATTTTGATGCAGGACTTTCGGGCATTCGCCAGCTTCCAAAAGGTGCGCGCTTGGGCGTTTATGTTGCCTATGTTTATTATATCAGTTTGTTTGAAAAAATTAAGAAAGCCAATGCCGAGCGCGTCAAAATAGAGCGAATCAGAGTCGGCGACACCCGAAAAGTGGTGCTTCTTTTTAGTGCCACCGCCCGCCACCAACTCAACTGGTGGTAAGTTTTGCGACAGCTAAAAATAAAAAAAATAAGAGCCGACTTTGCCTCCCAACAAAATCGGCTCTCCTTTCGGCTTTTTCAAGCTAAAAGCGTGAGTTGCGAAACCTCTTTTGGCGACACAAAAAACGAAAAAAACTTCACTTCTATTTCAATTAGGAACGCGTCTAAAATACACTAATCATTTTTTCTTCGTTCCTGATGCTCTCCAGCACACTGTCAGTTACTATTTCTTAACGATGCAAAGGTAATGGCGATTCATTTTTTCTGCGTCCTCGTGATTTGTTTTTTGTGACACAGTTTTTTGCTCGAAACATATACTTTTCCGAATATGTTTGTAAAAAAATAATTTTTTTGAAGACACAATAAAGGTATTTTTTTTAAAAATAATGTCATTCTGTCAGTTTTTTTACTTGGCACGTTGTTTGGCAAATAGAAGTATATTGTTTAACAAAATCCAAATAATTATGCAAAAAGGTACGATTTCTGTCCAGACAGAAAATATATTTCCCATCATCAAGCAGTTTCTTTATTCCGACCAAGAAATATTTTTGCGCGAGCTGATTTCTAACGCCGTAGATGCTACTACCAAGCTCAAAACATTGTCTTCCAAAGGCGAGCCGACGGGCGATATTACGGACACTACCATCGAAATTATCCTCGACTCCGACGCAGGCACGCTTACCATTCGCGACAAAGGCATCGGTATGACCGCCGAAGAAGTTGATAAATATCTCAACCAAGTTGCGTTTTCGAGTGCCGCCGATTTTTTAGAAAAATACAAAGGCGAAGCGATTATCGGACATTTTGGCTTGGGATTCTATTCCGCTTTTATGGTTTCGGACACAGTTACGGTTGTCACAAAATCCTATACCCAAAATTCGGAAGGTGTGACATGGATTTGCGACGGAAACCCTGAATATTCGATAGAAAAAAATGAAAAAAATTCGCGAGGAACGGATATTATCCTCAAAATAAGCGAAGAAGCAAAAGAATACCTCGAAAAAAGCCGCATCGAAAGTCTGTTGGAAAAATATTGTAAGTTTCTGCCAGTGCCGATAAAGTTCGGTATGAAGACCGAAAAAGTGTTCGCCAACGACGACGACGAAACAGGGACGGACGTAGAAGTGGATAATATCGTCAATAATCCGTCGCCACTTTGGAAAAAATTGCCGAGCGAACTGACGGACGAGGACTACAAAAATTTTTACAGCGAGCTGCACCCTTACAGCCCCCCGCCGCTTTTTTGGATTCATCTCAATATCGATTATCCGTTCAATCTGACGGGTGTTTTGTATTTTCCAAAATTACAAAACACGATGGAGTTGCAAAAAAATAAAATCCAACTCTACTCCAACCAAGTCTATGTGACGGACGAAGTGAAGGAAATCGTCCCCGAATTTTTGACTTTGCTGCACGGGATTATTGATTCGCCCGATATTCCGCTCAACGTGTCGCGGAGTTATTTGCAGAGCGATAAGAATGTAAAAAAAATTACGGGCTATATTTCCAAAAAAGTTGCCGAAAAACTCAACGATATTTTCAAAAATAATCGAGAAGATTTTGAGGCGAAATGGACGGACATCGGCACTTTTGTAAAATACGGAATGTTGTCGGACGAAAGTTTTCACGACCGCGCGCTTAAGTTCGCGCTCGTCCGTGACACAGCTGGAAAATGTACGCCCATTGAGGAATATCGCGAGCAAGTGAAGGCTACCCAAACCGACAAACACGGCAAAATCGTCCTGCTTTACACCAATGACGTTGATGCCCACGACGCATTTATTGTGGCTGCCAAAAAGCGTGGCTACAGCGTTTTGGTGTTTGATAATATGATTGACAACCATTTTATTCAGCATTTGGAGTACAAAGTTAGCGACATTACTTTCGTCCGCGTGGATTCTGACACGGTGGATAAGTTGGTTCAAAAAGAAGAAAAGACCGAATCCGTGTTGAGCGAGCAAGAGCAAGCGCAAGTAAAAGCATTGTTTGAGAAAGTGGCGACATCGGCTGGCGCAAACGTGCAGCTGCAAGCACTTTCTCCGCAAGACGCGCCCGTGACAGTTACCAAACCTGAATTTATGCGCCGAATGAAAGAGATGCAAGCGATGCAAGGCATGAGTTTTGGCGGCGACTTTCCCGATAGCTACAACGTGGTCATCAATACCAACCACCCGTTGGTGGCGGATAAACTACTCAAAATGACAGATGAAAGTGCGCAGTCCGACACTGCAAAATACCTCACAGACCTCGCTTTGCTGCACCAAGGAATGTTGAAGGGAGCGAACCTGACGCAATTCGTAGAAAAAAGTATTCAAAAAATTTAAGAAAATTTGCAGCCAACAGAAGCCGATTAGATATTTTCTAATCGGCTTTTTTATTTTCAAAAAATATTTTCGCCCTCAAATTTTTCGCCGTCCGCTCCGAAAAGTTACCTTTGTGTTTTATATGTGAAATAATCCAAATTATGTCAAAAATAGATGTCATTCTCGGGCTGCAATGGGGCGACGAGGGAAAGGGAAAAATTGTAGATTTTTTAGCCGAAAAATACGATATGGTCGCTCGCTTTCAGGGCGGTCCGAATGCAGGGCATACGCTCAAATTCGACGGTAAAAAGTATGTGCTGCACACGGTCCCGTCGGGAATTTTTCGCCCGCATCTCATCAATCTCATCGGCAACGGAGTCGTGATAGACCCCGTCACGCTGCTCCGAGAGCTGAATAATTTGGACGATGCGAAAGTCGAATACCAACATCGGCTCTTGGTAGCCAAAAAAGCACACCTTATCGTGCCGACTCATCGCTATCTCGACGTGGCGAGCGAAGCCGCCAAAGGAAAAGAAAAAATCGGCTCTACTCTCAAAGGAATCGGTCCGACCTACATGGACAAAACTGGACGCAATGGCTTGCGAATGGGCGATGTGTTGCTGCCAGATTTTAGGAAAAAATACGACGCACTGCGCGAAAAACATTTGAAGCTGCTGCGTCAGTATCCGCCAGTAGAGTTTGATTTGGCAGCCGAAGAAGCGCGCTGGTTCGAGAGTTTGGAAGCCGTCAGTAAGCTGCAATTTGTGGACGCAGAATATTACATTGATGATTTTTTGAAGCAGGGAAAAAAAATCCTTGCCGAAGGCGCGCAAGGTTCTATGCTCGATATTGACTTTGGCACTTATCCTTTCGTCACGTCCTCCAACACGATTACGGCGGGAGTTTGTAGCGGCTTGGGCATCGCACCCAACAAAGTTGGCGAAGTGATAGGCATTACGAAAGCCTATTGCACCCGAGTTGGCGGCGGACCGTTTCCGACGGAGCTGCACGACGCATCGGGCGATTTTTTGCGGACGGAAGGGAGCGAGTTCGGCTCTACGACGGGTCGCCCGCGCCGTTGTGGGTGGATTGATTTGCCGCAGCTAAAATATACAATCATGCTCAACGGCGTGACGCAGCTCGTGATGACCAAAATTGATGTTTTGAACAAATTGGAAACTATCGAGGTCGCTACCGCCTACCACTACGAAGGCGCAGACACGGACGTTGTCCCCTTCGATATGAACCAACTTTCGATAGATGCGGTTTACGAAAAACACGACGGCTGGCAGCAATCATTGGACGACTGCAAAACGATGGACGAGCTACCTGCGGCGGCAAAAAAATACATCGAAGCGTTAGAACGCTCCCTCGGCGTACCTTTCACGATGATTTCTACCGGTCCCGAGCGCGAAAAATTATTGTTCAACTAAAAACATTCTCCTTCCCCTTTGGGGAAGGTCGGGTTGGGGATTCTCCTTTCCCTTTGGGGGAAATCGGATTGGGGATTCTCCTTCCCCTCTGGGGAAAATCGGGTTGGGATTTTACTCTCCTGCAAGCACTAATTTTCCACTTGCTTGCTCGTGTTGATTGTAAAGGTGGTAAAAATAAATACCGTTTGGAAGACGGTCGCGCTCAATGATAATTTCTTCGCCCGTGACATTCTTGAAGCTTCGTACCACTCTACCAGTAGCGTCCAAGAGGTCGAAGTAAAAGTCTTCCGCGTCGCTGTTGCCAAAACTAATAGTCGTAATTTGATTGAATGGATTGGGCTGTACTTGTACATTCATTACCATTTTGGCTTCGCTGTTGCTGCTTATCATCATGCAGCTTCCTTCGATTTTGCTTATCACGCGCTCGTGGTTGGCATTGACTACGTCTATAATTTTTTCAATACAGACCAACGGCTCCGTGACAGCAGCATAGCGAATACGACAAAAAGCCTGCGGCACGGCAGATTTTTTGATAGAAGAATCCTGATACGAAATGCCAATTACCATCGAGCTGTCCAATGAAATATTGACTGACGCGGGATAGTTGCCCGTCGGGTAGAGCAGATTTTCGACGCTTTGCACCGATAGTCCTTTCATCTTGAATTGGTAGGCGTTGATGCCGCTTTTGGGGTTGCGCATCGCAATATCTATGTATTTGGCGGTCGGATTGACATTCAAAATTCGAAAGCCAACGGTATCTTTTACATTCACGGCTCCATACGGAAATAAACAATGGTTGTGCGGAGCAGAGCCGGTGTGTGGGTGATTGCTCGTATAGTTGAGGCAATTTGCTAACAGTGCGGCATCAAAAACGGTAATTTTTCCGTCGCCATTGAGGTCGTTGCAGGCGGCGGCAGTAATACTTTTATCCAATATTTTATTGACGTATGCCTGTGCGTCAAACATATTTTGCAAACCATTATTGTCCAAGTCGCCGCGCAAAGCGGTACCGTTGCAAGTACCGTTGCAGTCGCGGGCGGCAGACCCGTAAGGAACGCCAGCGCAATCTTTATAAATCTGACAACTATCCAATTTTGTGAATTTTAAAATGCCCGACGAGCGGTCGAGTCGAAAACAAAGCTGCGCCCAGTTGTTGAGGACGTTTGCCTCCACACGTCCAGCCAAGTCTTTTTTATTCTGCCAATTTACTCTCGCTACGAAGGTATAAATTCCGTCGGGAGTGTCCGTCACGTCAATCCACTGGCAGGGCAAAGTTTCGTCGTAAATATCTGCACAACCCTTTGAAAGTCCCATATATTCGCAGTTGTATTTTTTGGTAGTCCCAAAAGCGCAGTCGTAATCTACTACACAAAATCCATTTTTGTAGCCAGACGGAAGGCGGTTGCCTTGCTGATTGTAAAGTAAATATTCGGCGTAAGCTACATAATGGTTGTGGTTGTGGCAGTTATCGAAACTAAACTGTCCGATGTGGGAAGCCGTGTCGCCGACCACAAAATCCTCCTGCCCGATGTTTTCGATTCGGGTCGCAAATCGGACAATATTTCGCACGCCGTAGCCGTTCAGACAGCCTTCGTTGATGAGGCAGGGGTCTGTATTTTCTACCGTCGTCAAATACGCCGTAGAGCGGAGGACGGGTTCGTTGAGCCGCAAGTCCGCGCCTTGACAGTTGGGACTGCCTTGCGGAATACACGAATTATTACTTATAGTTGCTATCGGATTGTAGTTGCAGGAAGTTGGGTCTGTGCAGCCCGCTATTTGTCCGTTGTAGCTCAACGTCCATTGGATAGGAGTGCCGGTGCAAGTATTACCTTTTGAGCCGATGCGAATGAAATAAGTTCTATTTTTATTGAGCAATGTGCTGTTGAGTGTCGCAAATTTTCCACATTCACTGTTGTCGTCGTTGTAGTAAAGACTTGCCAAAATATTGGTATCTTTTTCGAGAATACAGTTGTCATACACCCAAATTTTGGTGTCGCAGACGTTGTTGGCGCAGGTCGAAATTTTGTAGCTGCCCACAGAGTCAGGCTTAAAAACGTACCATACGCCAGCGTTGGGAGCTGTAAAGTTACCGACTGTGACGGGAATAGCCTTATCGCAAGACTGCCCAACGGCGCAGTTCAATGTTTTGGAACGAAGTTTGAACTCTCCGACACCGAATGTGCTTCCCGCTACCGAATCTACCAAGACATCGTTGATTTTGACGGTACAAAATCCGGGCTGGTTGATGCCGTCGCCGTAAGAATCTTTGAGCAAAAAAGTCAGACAAGTACTGCTGGGTACGCACAGTTCTTTGACGTAAGTTTGGTTATTTTGGTAAGAATATTGCGCAGCAGACGCTAACAGATTGTAGTTTCCGTCCTTCAAAGTCCAAGAGGTTTCGCTGGCTTGTGCGTCGGTTCTTATGGTAATCTTTACTTTTAGCTGTCCAGTTGGGCAGGGTTGGGCAAAAATTTGGGCGGATACGAAAAGCAGTATCAAAATAAAGAGTGAGTTTCGCTTCATGGCGATAAAATATATTTTGGTTGTGTGAAAGTTTCAACTTTTGAACGGATGCCGTGGCAACCATTCTTCCTCTGGATTAAGATAGTCAAAAATCGTTCCTAAAAGTCTGTTGGTCAGTGGTTTGTGGTGGCGGAGGTAACAAAACATCTCGTGTGCGACCGCTCCGACCGAACTTTTTATCTCCGATGCCGTCCGCGCAAACACGACACTTCCAGCTTGCTGCTCGATGCCTGTGGCAATAATATCGAACAATATATTGAGGTAAATTTGCTTTTCGGGGTTGAGCGTTTTGTCATAACCCAAAAAATGAGCTTCTAATTCATCGCCATTTTTGATGGTAGAATAAAATGCAATGAGTTGATTGTCAAGGTAATATCCGACGACCTGATACGCTTCGGGCAAGTGTTTTTTTAGTGCTACCAAATAATTGGGGTGCAGCTGAATGGTATTGAAACCTGCTTCGGAGGCAATATTCTGATACAGTTCGTAGATGCGCGCAGCTTCTTGTTCGAGATTTTTTTCGCTCAAAATTCTTTTTTCTACGGGTTCTAAACGCTTGAAAGCTCGCTTGGCGCGTATCCGATATTTCGATTGCAAATCGGATAAATAATCCTCTCGTTTTTTCCAATTTTGTGACAGTTTCATTACCATATTCGGCTGAATCACATACTCCACAAAGCCGTTAGAAACAAGGCTTTTGGACGGCGTGTAATAATCTTTTACTACCGTAGCCGTCACCTTCGTACCTTGTTCGTTGAGGTGATTTTGAGCCTGTGTGAGCGCAGCTTCCATGAGCGCGTGGGCGGCTTCGCGCTCCATATTTTCTACCCAAAATCCGTGTTCGCCCGTCAGAAGTAAACTCCCGCAAATCAGCGTGTCGAACTCTACTTTATTGGCGACCGATTTTTTGAGATAGTTGCCCAACGCAGTAAAAAAACAAGATGTTTTTTGAGGAAAGTGAAGGCTTTTGCCGCCCTTGAAATGCAGAATTTGACACGCTGCCAAGCCTACGACACGACTGTTTTTTCGGAATAAAATAAATAAAAACTTCATGCCCAACGGCGGATTTTCTTGCAATGCCGTCAGATACGGCTGCTGCAAAAACAAATCGGGCGCACTCCAACCCAACGGAATATCAGAAAATAAATTTTCTACTTTGTCATAAAAAGCTGCGCTGAACCCGTCCTGCAACTCGGTCTGTTGGGGTACAGAAATAGTAGAAATATTCATTTTTGTGACTTTTTTAAAAACCCATTCATAACTTCGCTGAAAAACAACTGCGCCGCGCATTAGTTCATTCAATGTAATATCTTGAAAACCAGCTCTTTAAGTAGTTCGCCGTCGTCTGTTCCGGTGTCATCTACGCCTTTGGAGCGAAGGTCGTAGCGCATGAGGTGTGATATTATTTGTTCTACTTTTCCGAGCGGATAGTTTTTGAGTGCCAGTTTGTAGTCTTTCAGCACATACTCGGAGCGCAGTTGCAGCTTGCTGGCTTGCTCTCTATCGCTCATATTTTTTAGAAAAAACAACATATAGACTTTGCTAAAATACCCGTAAAGTGTCGCAATCACGACTACCAAAGGGTTTTTTTTCTGATTGACGGCGAAGTATTGGACGATTCGGTTGGCTTTGGTCACGTCGTGTGCGCCGAGTGCTTTTTGCAACTCAAAAATATTGTAATCCTTACTAATTCCTATGTTTTTCTGTACTTGTCCGGTCGTCACTACCGTCCCAGTCGGCACGTTGAGCAACAATTTATCCAATTCGTTGGAGATTTTCGAGAGGTCGTTGCCGAGATATTCGGCTATCAAATCGCAAATATCGGGCTTCAGTTGTAGATTAATCTCTTTCGCGTAGGTCGCCACCCAATCCGCAATTTGGTTCTCATACAGCTTGGCGGACTCAAACACCAACGCGTGCTGACCGAGTGCTTTGGCGAACTTCGTCCGCATATCTAATTTCTTATATTTGTGACATAGCACCAGCACCGTAGTCGGCATCGGTTTCTCCACGTATGCCAGCAAATCCGCAAGCGTTTTCATGTCCTGCGCCTCCTTTACTATCACGACCTGCCGCTCCGACATCATCGGATAGCGACGCGCCACATCTGCCACCGCCATCGCATCTACTTCCTTGCCATACAAAACGCTCTGATTGAACGATTTATCTGCCGCCGACAAGACTTTGTCCTCTATAAAATCCGAAATTAAATCAATAAAAAAAGGCTCTTCGCCGTGCAAAACATACACGGGACGATATTCTTTCTTCCGCAACTGCACCAATATTTCTTTGTACGTCATCTTTTTTTTACCAATTCTACAACAAAAATACGAAAAAAGCTCGTTTCAAAACACTTGCCCCGCGATATTTTATAAAATAAAAAAATTTAACAAAAAAATAAGTAGTTAAAAAGTACAAAATGTAATACAAAATCGTTACATTGCAGTTGGATAATTATTTTCTCTTTTCTTACAATACAAATCTTCTCTTTTTATGAAAAAAATACTGTTATTGAGCATTTTGTGCTTTTGGCAAATTGATAAAAGAGTAAAAGAAATCACCCACCCAATTTTTTCATCGGGCGGCTAATGAGAGGCATTTTATTAGCCGCCCTATTTTCCTTTCCTTTCATGAAAAAAATACTTTTGCTATGTATTTGTTGCGCTATACAAAATATTTCCTCCCATGCTCAAATAGGTTATTATGCTTATGTTACATCATCTCAATTTAGGTTAGATGCCCCTCCTTTTGATAATTACAAATTAGACACGATTTGCGCTGGAGATACTGTAACAATGCTGTGGGTATTGGGCTCTTTGTCCTTATTAGACCCGAATGTAACTTACGATTGGTCTCAATTAAAAAGTCGTTATAGGATTATTGGTCCCGATGATAAGATAAAGGTAGTATTTGTTGTGGACAGCGTTGTTTCTCACAACTGGTTTAATTTAGTTCCTCCATTCGTTGATTGGACGGTAGCGTTTCAAAGCTCAAGAGAGTACTTACGCATACTTTTCCCAGTAGTATCAAAAGCGTGTGGCAGTCGGTCTTTATTTAGTACAGACAAGTCGGGCTTGTGTGTGGGGGACTGTGTGGAGTGGCGGTCGGAGAGCAAGTATGTACCTACGAGTTGGGAG
>JAYWGG010000102.1:0-7641 GCA_043778415.1 Saprospiraceae bacterium | reverse complement strand
GACTCGGAAAATCTACCGCACCAGTTATTTCAGCAAAATTTTGGAAAGTTTTAGGGATTTCCCTAATCTTAATCTTATCGCCCGACAAAAGCTCAAAATCTTTTTTGTTGGCTGTCAAATCTCTTAAATTGACATCAATTATTTTTTCTTCATCGTTCACAAACCGGGTTATCTGAATCGTCGTTTGGTAGGCATTATCGTTCAGTCCGCCCGCAAATTCAATTAATTTGACCAAATTTTCTTCTTTCAACAGTTCGTAGCGAAACGGGCGTTTGATAGCACCAAATATGCTGACTACTTTTTCAGCCACAGGGACGTTGATGTAATCATTGTTTTGAAGAAAAAAATCATTTTCGGCAGCTGGATTCTTTAAAAATTCATACACATCTAATCGCTTTGCTTTCTGCCCCGCACGAATCAGTTGGATATTGCGGACGCTACCAATATCCGACGGACCGCCCGCCGAAATCAGCGCGTTGAACGCTGTGTTTTGCGCCGAAATAGTGTAAGACCCCGAAGCCATCACCTCCCCAACGATATTGATTGTCACCGAGCGTTGGTAGGCTATCGTGACGCTGAACTGGTCTTTTGAAAACGGATAATACTGCGAAAGGCGGCTGTACAATATTTCTTTTGCCTTGCCGTAAGGCACACCTTTAAGAAAAATTCTCGGCAGTTTATCCAACTGAAGATAGCCGTCTGCGTTGATTTCTTGACTTACGCTGTACCGCGCGTTGCCCCAAATATTGATATTGATTTTATCTCCTGCGCCCAAAACATAATTAGCAGCAGGTTTTACATCTTCGCCATTTTGATAATTTTTTAGTTCTTTATTCCGAAAAATCTGTTGCCCCCAAATCATCAATGGTAATTTGCCTTCTTTTCGTGACAACTCTTCGTCGGCGAGCTTGACGCTGTCTGCTTTTATTTTGTTGATTTTGGCGGTATCTACCAGAACAAGGAGATTTTTTTTGTCCAACATTTTATTTTTGGACTTATCGGTGGTATCTGCTTCTACATTTTTGTCTGCGTCTTTTTCTATGATTCTGTCTGTTTTTTCTCCGCCTTTCTTTTTTTCTTCCTCAATTTCTTTGACAGCCGCTTGGATTTCTTTCTGATATTTTAGAATGTCTTCTGGTTTAGATTTTTCAATATCTATTCCTTTCTCCAAAAGTTTGGCTTTCACTTCGTTTTCTGTAATTCCCTTTTCCTCCAACACATCTTTGACTTTTTGGGGCAGCTCGACTTGTGCCTGCAACATAAAAGATAAGAAAAAAGTAAAAATAGAAAATAAAAATATTTTTTTCATCGAAAATAACGTTTATAATAATTTTTTGTTATAAAATAGAACCTTAAATACCGTGCCAATACTTACGTTATAGCATACTGTGATTCATAATACCGCAAGTAATCGCCAGATGTCACATTTTTGAGCCATTCGGTATTTTCGAGGTACCATTTTACGGTTTCACGAAATCCCGCCTCGGCTTCTATGCTTGGTGTCCAGCCCAACTCGTCCATAAGTTTGGAGGCATCTATGGCGTAGCGGCGGTCGTGTCCGGGTCTATCTTTTACAAAAGTAATCAATTTTTGTGACACGCCTTTCTCTCGTCCTTCGGCTTCGTCCATAAGGTCGCACAAGACTCTCACGAGGTCAATATTTTTCCATTCGTTGTTGCCACCGATGTTGTAAGTTTCTCCATTTTTTCCTTTGTGAAAAATCACATCTATCGCCGAAGCATGGTCTTTTACCCAAAGCCAATCGCGCGTGTAAAGCCCATCTCCATATACGGGAAGCGGTTTTTGCTGCTGTATGTTATTGATAATCAAAGGAATAAGTTTTTCTGGAAAATGATTAGGTCCATAATTATTGGAGCAATTAGAGATGACCACTGGCAAGTCGTAGGTATGAAAAAAAGCCCGCACAAAGTGGTCGCTGCTGGCTTTTGATGCCGAATACGGCGAGCGTGGGTCGTAGGCAGTTTCCTCCGTGAACAAGCCTTCATCGCCCAAAGAGCCATAAACTTCGTCAGTAGAAACGTGATAAAATCGTTTATTTTGTGACTCATTTCTCCAACTGTTTTTAGCTGCATTCAGCAAATTGAATGTTCCTACCACGTTGGTTTCTATGAAACTCAACGGGTTACTAATAGACCTATCCACGTGGCTTTCTGCTGCCAAGTGAATCACACCATCAAAATTATATTTTTCAAAAAGATGATTTATAAAATTTGAATCCGTAATGTCACCTTTCTCAAAGACATAATTCGGCGAATTTTCTACATCTTTTAGGTTTTCTAAATTGCCTGCATAGGTCAATTTGTCCAAATTTACAATTTTGTAGTCTGGATAGGCTGTCACAAAACGCCGCACAACGTGCGACCCAATAAAACCCGCGCCACCCGTAATCAATATATTTTTCATTTATTTTCGCTTTCTAATTCTAATAATATTACTCAATTCCCCTCTCATAAAGTAATTTTTTTTCCGATTCAATTATTTTCTTCAGAAAAGGTGAAACTGCATCGGAGGGAACTAAATCTATTTTTCGGTTCATAATTTTTTCCAAATCGTCACTTATGTCAAAAAACTTCAATCCAATCGGCAGAGTATGGTCTAAATCCACCAAAATATCAACATCGCTTTGCTCATCGGCTTCTCCGCGTGCGTAAGAACCGAACAGATAAGCGTTCAAAACAGGCTTTGTTTTGAAAAATTGTTGCAATACAACTATTTGATTTTCAGATAAATACGTTTATTTTACCGCTTTTTTGAAATATTCGTAAGTCCTTTTCAATCCTTCTACTCGGTCCACTTTTGGCTCCCAACCCAATATACTTTTTGCTTTGCTGATGTCTGGCTTGCGCTGTTTGGGGTCGTCTTGCGGAAGCGGGCGATAGTCAATAAACGCCTTCGGATTGCCTACCAAACGCATGATTTCGTCCGCAAATTGTAGCATCGTTATTTCGCTCGGATTGCCGACATTGACGGGCAAATGATAGTCGCTGTGCAGCAATCTAAAAATACCTTCCACCAAGTCATCTACATAGCAAAAAGAGCGAGTTTGAGTGCCGTCACCAAATATTGTCAAACCTTCTCCGCGAATTGCTTGCGAAAAAAATGCTGGCAAAACTCGACCGTCATTGACTCTCATGCGCGGTCCGTAAGTGTTAAAAATTCGTATAATACGCGTTTCTAATCCATGAAATGTGTGGTACGCCATCGTCATCGCCTCCTGAAACCGCTTGGCTTCGTCATATACGCCACGCGGTCCGATAGGATTGACGTGACCCCAATATTCTTCCGTTTGTGGGTGCACGAGCGGGTCGCCATACACCTCCGAGGTAGAGGCTATCATAAAGCGAGCCTTTTTTTCTTTTGCCAAACCCAACAAATTATGTGTGCCAAGCGAGCCGACTTTTAGCGTCTGAATCGGCATTTGTAAATAATCAATCGGACTGGCTGGAGAAGCAAAGTGCAAAATGTAATCCAAATTTCCAGATACATGAACAAATTTTGTCACATCGTGGTGATAAAATTCAAAATTTTGGTCGGGCATCAGGTGTGCGATATTCTCCATATCGCCCGTAATCAGGTTATCCATTCCGATAACGTGGTAGCCTTCCGCCAGAAATCGGTCGGACAAGTGCGAACCCAAAAAACCAGCCGCGCCAGTAATCAATATTTTTTTTCTAATCATTTTTTCTATTTTACGACAGTGAATTACGGCTATTCGTGATGTTTTGAATTGATTTTATAAAACGTTTGAAACCAATATTGTGGTCACAAATTTCATCTATATCTGCTACCTTTCCTATTTTTGATAATGCTTTTCTATAGCTGATTGTTGCTTCGGGCTTATTTTTGTTGCCCATAGGAATTGGCTTTACTTTATTTTTCACCAATTCCTGGTTAAGGAATTTCAAACAATTATTAGTGGTTTTTCTGCGCTGGTCGTTAAAATATAAAGGCAATAACCAACATTCAATGGTATGTATCGAAATAGCAAAAATTATTTTTTCCCCAACTTCTTTTTTTACCTCTTGCACCATCAAACTTTCCAACCTTTTCGCGATGTCATCACACAGCTTGTCTGTATCTCCCGTGTGCGGAACGTCAAAAGGCTTTTGAGCGGACTGGTCAGAATCAATTTGAATGATCAAATAATCATTTTCTACCAAGATATCTTTCAATTCTGTTTTTTCGCAATACTTCAGTACTTCGCGCCACCCACCAAAACCAATCTGTTTCCCGTTTGATATTTTGGGCTGAATTTGATTAATATTTGGTTCATATTTTCTTAAATATTTTGTTAAAATATGTGTTATAATATGATATTCAGAAACTCCTTCAGTAATTAAAGCGATATTCATAAGAGGTCACAAATATTTATTATCAATTATTAGTTAAAAATTATTCGGCAATCCGCCTATAAAACCATTAGTCCAAATCTCTGAAAGTTTCATTGTTCGCTTCGGGTTGTATTCAATTCTGCTTGCTTTTGTATGTCCGTCTTCATTGCGGCGTACTACAAAAAGTCGCTGCTGCTCATCTTTTAAGTTTAATCCATCAAGGATTGCTGGATTATGCGTAGTCACGATTACTTGCTTGCCTTGTTTTTTTGACAAAATTACCAACTTTTTTATCAATTCTACACAAAGTTTAGGATTGAGGGACGTATCAATATTGTCAATCGCAAAAAAAGTAGGAGTAGCTGGCGACGCAAATAATGTGAAATAAAAAAGCAGGTATAAAAACCCTTCGTTAGCACTCTTTTGGTCAAAATAGTTCAATTTTCTATTCAAATATCGGTCGCGGACATTGAGTGAAAACTCGTTAGACATGAGATTGCGAGGTATTTTTACATCTTCAAACCAATCTAAAATAGTTAAATTTTTCTTAATTTGATTGAATATTTTAGCGTGTTTTTTGTCTAACGCTAATTTTTTAAGATATTGAAACAATCCCGCACCCCGAATTCCTAATGGATACATCTGCGTAGTATCTTCAAAACTGCGAAGACTCGTTTCTTCGGGCGCATAAAGAATAAAATCAGGAAGACAGGAATTTTTTATCCCATTTTTATTCAGCATTTCGTCAATATCGCGCAATACTACTTTTCCTAAACGAATAATAGCTTCTTGAATATTTTGTGGGTCGTATTTAATTTTTGTACTTCCATAGAATTCCTTCAAAGTTATATAGTTTTCATCTTTCAAGACTTCTTCGGACAGCTGGTCTTCATTTCCAAAGTAAAGCGCATTAAAAAGTTTTATATTTAATTCTCGTCCTAATAAGTCTATCCATATTTCAGGGTTTTCAGGGTTATTGTTTAAACTAAATTTTTCAATCTGCTCATTTTCAACGACCTCAATATCAATAGTTTTTTTTTCAGATTGCTCCACAAAAGCGGAGCGCATAAATTCAGGTCTTGTGAGGCGGATACCGCGACTTCCTAAAAATTCATAACCTAATTTATCCGCCGCAGCCGCCGCTGCAAAAGCAATTCCTTCCAAAATATTGCTTTTACCGCAACCATTTTCGCCTACCAAAACATTGAAACTTCCGAGTTCCAAACGCAAATCTACTACCGATTTGAAATTTTTGATGTGGATAGATTGAATCATTTTTACCTTCTAAAAAATTAATTTCTATTTTACGACAGTGATTTTTTTAAAGTTTCTGCAATAAAAGTAAGCGTTTTTTCGTCCAATTCTGTGTGCATCGGCAGTGAAAGGACTTTGCTCGCCAACTCTTCCGACACCGGAAAATCACCCGCTTTGTAGCCGTCGCCAGCGTATGCTTTTTGCAAATGAAGCGGCACTGGATAGTAAATCATAGCGGGAATTCCTGCGGATTCTAATGCTTTTTTGAGTTCGTCGCGACCGTTTTCTACCAACATCGTGTATTGGTGGAATACATGGGACGAATATCTGGCGACTTTGGGTACAGTAATACCTGATTTTTTTCCTAAATGTTCAGAATAAAATTTTGCTACTTGCTGTCTTGCGGAACAATATTCGTCCAAATGTTTTAGTTTGATGTCCAAAATAGCTGCTTGTAGGGTATCCATTCGGGAGTTTACTCCGATTTCGTCGTGATAATATCGGACGCTCGAGCCGTGATTGCAGATAACGTTGATTTTATTCGCCAATTCGTCATCGTTGGTAAATATTGCGCCAGCGTCACCATAAGCCCCCAGATTTTTGGAGGGAAAAAAGGAAGTGCAGCCTATCGTGCCGATAGTGCCAACTTTTTGTTTTCTGCCGTCCGAAAAATAAAAATCTGCTCCAATAGCCTGCGCATTGTCTTCGATGACAAAAAGATTGTGTTTGGCGGCAATCTTCATTATCGCCTCCATGTTAGCGGCTTGTCCGAACAGATGCACGGGCAGAATACACTTGGTGCGCGGCGTGATGGCTTGTTCGATTTGGTATTCGTTGATAGTAAAAGTGCAGGGATTGGCATCTACAAAAACGGGTTTGAGGCGGAGCAGGGCGATGACTTCGGCGGTAGCAACGAAAGTGAAGGGGCAAGTAATAACTTCATCGCCGGGCTGCAAGTCCAGTGCCATAAGTGCGATTTGGAGTGCATCGGTACCATTTCCGCAAGGAATAACGTGCTTTACTTCCAGGTATTGCGCCAGATTTTGGGCAAATTGTTTGACCGAAGGACCGTTTATGAACTGTGCGGAAGTCATTATTTCCGCTATTGCGGCATCAATTTCAGGTTTTATTTTATGGTATTGACGCTGTAAATCAACCATTTGTATGGTTTGCATAGAATTCATCTGTTATTATAAAATGCAAATATAACGCTTTCTTTGACACTCGATGTGTTCTGATATAAAAAAAAGCCTTTCTCCATGGTATAGAAAAAGGCTCCTTTATTTTTTGAGGAATTTTGTGTTTTTTGGTACGTTAAGTTGGTGTTTTCTGGTGAGTTAAGTTGGTGTTTTTCGGAGAAAGTTCTTATATTTAATTGAGGACGTAGCGAACAGACAATGCGTAAGATTGAGCATCGAAACCTTTATAGAAGCCGTTAAGTATAAAGACTGGCATCCAATCTAAACTTACATTTATTGGATAGTCTTTGAACTTATAGTCTAAACCAATGGTGCCCAAAACTCCAAAACTGGTCTTGGACGAGTTATCTCCACCATACGATGATTCGTAGCTGTAAAAATAGGCTGCGCCGCCGACACCAACGAACCAATTCAAACCTTGAATTCCTTTAATCTCTCCCATGTGATGCTCATACAAAGCCGCCAAATTAAAGAAGTTATAAAAACTGTAACCTCTGTACCCTCCTAACACTTCAATAGCTCCCTTTTGGTTAAGAAACTGCTTGTAAGAGATAGAGGTCGGATAACCTAACCTCAATCCAATGGAAGACTTGTAGCTTTGTGCTGAAAGCTGCGTGACAAATAGTGCTACAAAAAACACCAATAAGATAGTAAATTTTTTCATGTCGATTAGTTTTTAAATGGTTTAATAAAATTTATGATGTAAAGTTAGGACTAATTTCTGAACAAAAAAAATATTTTTATTTATTTTTTAAAAATAATTTACTTTTTTTTGAACTTTATTCAACAAAGTTAGTTTCCGTGACATTACTGCATTTTAAAAACATTTGAATGGT
>JAYWGG010000101.1:0-7649 GCA_043778415.1 Saprospiraceae bacterium | reverse complement strand
AAAACTACACATTGCCGAGTAGATTATCAGTGCTGCGACGTTGTATTTTCTTCTTGTCGGCGGATAGTTTGAGGGCATAAGTGAGCGAGGCGGCGATGCCGAGCGTGAGCAAAAGCAGGTACAGTGTCCCGATGCTTTGGAAGGTAATGACGAAAATAATGAATAAAATGTTCGTGACTACGAGCGTCCCTGTGGCTTGCATGTGGTTCAGACCAGTATCCAAAAGCAGGTGATGAATGTGGGTGCGGTCGGCATAAAAGGGTGATTTTCCTCTCAAAATCCGCATCGTGAATACGCGAAGCGTGTCGAAAAGTGGCAAAATTAATATTCCGATAGCGACCGCTGGCACGGACTTGAAAGTGTAGGGATTGTTGACGAGTTCGCGGTGCATTTCGATGAATTTGATAGCAAGAATCGAGCATATCAATCCCAACAGCAGCGAACCCGTATCGCCCATAAATATTTTGGCGGGCGTAAAATTGTATTTCAAAAAAGCAATAATCGAACCCGCCAGAGCGAAAGCAACCAGCGAAAGTCCCATACTATCCACCAAAAAAAACCAAGAGCCGAGAGTGCCAGCAATCAAAAGTCCGATGCTCCCCGACAAGCCGTTGATGCCGTCAATCAGGTTGAAAGCATTGATGATAACGATGATGATGAAGATAGAAAGCAGAACAGACACGGGTTCTGGAAGGTCATAAACGCCAAAAACGCCATACAAACTGGTAATTTTTACGCCCGACTTGAATACCAAAATGGCGGCAGCAAAAATTTCGCCCACCAATTTTTTGTAGGGCGACATCGGAATAATGTCATCTTTGGCACCCATCAAAAAAATAATCAAAAACGACGCGAGAATATATTGGAGATTGCCGAAAACTTTGAACGGTGTCCAAAGCGTAATCGAAAATATAACGCCTGCAAAAATAGCGATGCCTCCCAGCGAAGGCGTAGTTTCTGTGTGAGAATGCCTATCGCCCGGCTCGTCGCAGAGGTGCTTGACCCTCGCTATGTTGATGATAGACGGGATAGCAAAATAAGTGAGCGTAAAAGCGGTCAAAAAACTGAGTACTAAATCGTACATAAATGCTTATTTTTGGTTGTCGGATTACAGGCATTGCTATTTGTTTTTTTAGAGTTGTTATTTTTTAAGACGTAAGTACACGCAAAAAGAAACATAAATATACAACGAAAAAAAACTTCGTTTTGTGATTTTTTTGCCCGATTAAAAAGCAGCATCTTTGACCGTATCCAACCAAGCGCGAATATCAGCGACTACTTCCGACACGCAGCCCGCTTCAAACGGCGAGCGAAGTCCAGCAGACTTTACCAAGTCCAAAAACGAATGGCTGCCACCTGCTTTGCACAGTTTTACATACGAATCCCAAGCGGCTTTCGGATTTTTGCGCTCCCATGACCAGTACTGGAATGCACAAATTTGTGCCAAAGTATAGTCAATGTAGTAAAAAGGCGAGTTAAAAATATGGCTTTGCTTCTGCCAATAGCCGCCCGACTCCAAAAATTCGTTGCCGTCATAATCTCTCCAAGGAAGGTATTTTTTTTCGATATTGCGCCACGCCGTATTGCGCTCCGCAATGCTCGCGTCTGGATTTTCATACACAAAATGCTGAAATTCGTCCACCGCTACGCCGTAAGGTAAAAACAAAATCGCTCCCGAAAGGTGCGCAAATTTATACTTATCGGTGTCTTCTTCAAAAAATAAGTGCATCCACTTCCAAGTAAAAAACTCCATGCTCATAGAGTGGATTTCGCAGGCTTCGTAGGTGGGCCACTGGTAGTCGCTCAAGCCAACATTCCGGCTCGAATAGACCTGAAAAGCATGACCCGCTTCGTGCGTCAGCACATCAATATCGCCGCTCGTGCCATTGAAATTAGAAAAAATATACGGCGAGTGGTGGTCGCCGATGTACGTGCAGTAGCCGCCAGGTGCTTTTCCGTCTTTCGCCTCCAAATCCATCAGATTATTTTGGCACATAAAATCAAAAAATTCCTTCGTTTCAGGCGATAGCTCGCTGTACATTTGTACGGCATTTTTCAAAATCCATGCTGGCTCGCCTTTGGGTTTGGGGTTGCCAGAGGCAAAACGAAATTCTTCATCGTAAAATTTTAATTTTTCTAAACCCAAGCGGACGCGCTGTTTTTCGTAGAGTGCGGCAGCGACGGGGACGACGTGTTGGAGTATTTGCTGCCGAAAGTCAGCTACTTTCGCAGCGTCGTAGTCGGAGCGCAACATTCGGGCATAGCCCAAACCAACATAATTTTGGTAACCCAACGACTGCGCCATTCGATGGCGAGTTTTGGTAAGATTGTCAAAAATAATTTCGTTCTTTTCGGCTATTTCGGCATAAAAACTCCACTTGGCGGCAGACGCTCTGCGCCGCAAATCGCGGTCAGGCAAAGTTTCGACGGGAAAAATAGACGACAAATTATAGTCTTTTCCATCGAAATGGATTTTGGCAGAGGCTTTGAGCTTTGTGTATTCGCTGCTCAAACGGTTCTCGTCCTGCATATCTTCCAATATTTCGGGACGAAAAGTTTTTAGGCTCAATTCGGCAATCACAAAAAGCTGGCTTCCCCAAACCGCCTCCAATTCCTTGCGGAACGGCGTTTGAAGGATTGCGCCGTAGTAGCGATTGGTGAGTGCTTCGGTGAGCGGAGAATTTTCGTCAAAAAAGTCGTTCTCTTGTTCATAAAAATTATCCGCCGTATTAATGGTGTGGCGAATGTGACAAATATTGAACATGGTCGCAAATTCTGTCCGCAAGCTGTCTATTTGAACTAAAAGTTGGCTTTGATTTTCAAAACTTTCGGCTGCCTCAAAAGACGTTAGAAGCTGGTCAAACCGCGCATTAAAATCCGCCATAACGGGGCGAGTATATTCAAAATCCTCAAATTTCATGGTATTGATTTTTTGTATTCAACATTCGATTACTGGGCGTAAAAAGCTGCGCCGATAAGACCCGCATTGTTGAGAAACGCAGCAGGGACGACTTTGGCTTTCACCGTAAAGTTGTGTTTGTATTGCTCAAAATACTTGCTTGAGCCGCCGCCAAGAATGAACACTTTGGGGCTGAATAAAAATTCGAGATGCAGTAAAAACTCGTTGAACCGTCCCGCCCATTCGTCCCAAGAGAGGGCATTTTTTTTGCGCACCGAGTCGGCGGCGAAATGCTCTGCTTCTTGCCCACGAATAATGAGATGACCGAGTTCGGTGTTGGGGACTAATTTTCCGTCCATAAACAACGCCGAGCCGATGCCTGTACCGATGGTGAGCAGCATTGCTACGCCTTTGTTTTCGTTTTTTGCGTACCCGAATTGGACTTCTGCGATGCCCGCCGCGTCAGCGTCGTTGAGGACTTTGACCGAGCAGCCGCAGGCTTCGGAGAGCAGCGTTTCTACATTCACTCCAATCCAACTTTTGTGAATATTGGCGGCGGAGTTGGCTACGCCGTCCAAAACGATGGCAGGAAATCCGCAGCCTACGTTGTCTTTCCACTTAAAATGTCGGACGATAGCGGTGAAAGTTTCGGCTACGGCTTTGGGAGTGGCTGGCTTGGGCGTATCCAATTTGAATCTTTCAGACACGAGTTCGCCGGTCGCAACATTCACGATAGCTCCTTTGATGCCCGAAGCACCGATGTCAATTCCCAGAATTTGTTGTGGCATACGATATTTTATTTTGGCAATCGCCGTCAAAAAATTGATAAATAAAAAACTATTTGATTACTTTCATTTTCATTTTTACGTCTTTTACGGGACGGTCGCCGCGAGCGGTTTGTACGGCTGCGATTTTGTCAATCACGTCAAAGCCTTGTATGATATGCCCAAAAACGGTGTAATCGTGGTCTAAAAAAGGCGTGCCACCCATTTCCATATACATTTTACGTTGCTCGGTGGAGTAGCGTTTGTTTTTTTGCGCTTCCATACCGTCGAGCTGCGAAGCGGTGACGGGTCTTCCTTGCACGATGTAGAACTGTGAGCCTGACGATTCTTTTTTCGGATTTGCGCCGTCGCCCATGCGAGCTGCTGCGAGCGCGCCTTTGATGTGGACGAGCGAATCTACAAATTCGGCGGGGATTTGGTAGTTCGGTCCGCCAGTGCCGAGCGGGCTTTCTGCTTTCGCGCCCTTCGAGTTGGGGTCGCCGCCCTGAATCATAAAGCCGCTGATGACGCGGTGGAAGAGCAAATCGTTATAAAAACCTTGCTCTACGAGTTTCAGGAAGTTGTCGCGGTGGAGCGGCGTTCCGTTAGAAAGTTGTATTGTCATGCTGCCGAAATCGGTTTCTACTTCCACCAGACACTCTTTGGGCGCATCTACGACAATTTGCTTTGTTGTTGTATTCATTTTATTTCCTTTTTTTGCTGTCAATACGACCGTGAAGTTGCCCGAAGATTTGTATTCGTGGGCGGGCATTGGGTCGCTGGATTTGGTGCCGTCACCGAAATCCCATTCGTAGGTTTTTGCTTTCGTGGATTCGTTTTTGAAAGCCACTTTGGCGGGCGCATTGCGTTGCGCAGCGTCATAGGAGAACTTTGCGAAGGGCTTTGCGCAAGAAGTCGCTAAAATGGTGGCTGCCAAAAAAGCACCCAAAATCAATGTATTATTTTGCATAATATAAGGTAAAAATATGTTTATTTTGTAATTAAAATTTATACAGAATCAATGCGCGGCTTCGCTGTATCTGAAATATTCGATGACTTTTTCTTTCAGCAGTTGCTCTTGCTCGCCTACACCTTTAGTAACGATGGGTTTGATAAGTTTCCAGTGGGGCCAGCCGTCGGCATCGAGCCCATAAAACTCGTAGTAGCCGTCGTAGCTCAAAAGCCGACAGACCGCAATGTGCATCAAATCTTGTTTTTCTTCTTTGGTAAATTTTGTGCGCAACTGTCCCAACTCCTGTATGCCTATCAGCAAAAGGATAGAGTTCAGCTCGGGGAGGACATCGTAATTCATTGAGTCTTTTACGAAATGCCTGATGCGCAGCCATTCAAATTCAAATTCCCATACTTCCATATTGCTGCAAAGATATATTTTTTTACAAAAAAAAGCGTGAATTTTATTAAAAAAAACTCTTTGTATTAATTTTTTTATATATTTGCGGAAGATTATTATTCACCAAATCGAAATAATGTTATGGAACTTTATGGGCGAATTTTGTGCGTAGCAATGCCGATTTTTTTGCTCCTTGTGCTGCTCGAAAAAGCCTATGGGACTTTTATCGGACAAGACAAAGTGCGGACGATGGATATGGTTTCGAGCTTGAGTTCGGGCATGACCAACGTGGTGAAAGACGTGTTGGGCTTGAGCGTGTCTATTTTGAGCTACGAATGGTTGCTGCGGCACTGCGCGCTCTTTGAGATACCATCTACTGCGTGGACGTTTCTTATTTCGTTTGTTGTGTTGGATTTTGAGGGTTATTGGGTGCATCGCTGGAGTCACAAAATCAATTTTTTTTGGAACAAACACGCTATCCACCACAGCAGTGAAGAATACAATCTGGCGTGTGCATTGCGGCAGAGTGTTTCGTCTTTCGTCAATTTATTTACTTTTTTTCTGCTGCCTGCCGCTATTTTAGGCGTTCCTGCCAGCGTGATTGCTATTGTCGCGCCCATTCAGTTATTCGCCCAATTCTGGTATCACACTCAACATATTGGGAGAATGGGATTTTTAGAAAAAATCATCGTCACGCCGTCCCACCATCGCGTACACCACGCGCTCAATCCCGAATACATGGACAAAAATCTGTCGCAAATATTCATCATCTGGGACAAGTTGTTTGGCACATTTCAAGAAGAGCTGCCCGAAGTGCCGCCCGTCTATGGCATCACGCACCCCGCGGCTACTTGGAATCCGATAAAAATAAATTTTCAACATATCTTTTTGCTCGCCCAAGACGCTTGGCACACCAAAAGCTGGCGCGACAAATTGCGGCTTTGGTGGATGCCGACTGGCTGGCGACCGTCCGACGTAGCGGAGCGTTTTCCGGTTCCAAAAATCCAAAATATCTATAGTTTTGAAAAATACGCCCCCAAAACGTCCCGATTGCTGCTATTTTGGAGCTGCTTTCAGATGACCGTTACTTTTTTATTCGTTTATTTCTTTTTTGGACATCTGGCTGTGATTGGCAGCCCAAGTATTTTTTATTACGGCTTATTCATCTTCGCAAGCGTCTATAGCTATACCGACTTGATGGATAAAAATCGCTCCGCTATCGTTTCCGAAACTTTGCGCTCCGCTATCGCGCTTTCGATGCTCTACTTTAATGGCGACTGGTTCGGATTTTCTAATAGTATCGTACAGTCGAATATTTTGATATTTTTATATTTCGCTTTATCTTTTGCTGCCACCGCTTACTTTGTTTTTTTTGAGTTCAAAGTCGAACAAAAAAATGAACTGCGCTATGAAACAAATATGGTGCAGTAATTTGGGAGTACAGGCTTATAAAACAGGTATTTTTTAAAATTATTTTTTATTTTTTGGCGTTGTCGAAGAAAAAAAATCAGTAAAACCTGATAATTCTTAAAAATAATAATTTTTTTTTTCGTTCCACATATAAATATTCCAAATAATAGTTATACCTTGTCGAGAGATAAAAATTGTTTGTTTTTCGTCTTATCATTTACGAGAAATATTGATTGTGCTTTTCTCAAGTTAGCGATTCTGGCAATGTTGATAAGTTATTTATTATTTGCTAAAAAATTTGTCTGAAAAGTAAAGTTAAATAAATCATAAAAAATTCAAACATTTTTATAACAATCGTGTTAGAGTAAAAATTGTATTTAAATTAATAATTAAACCATATTGTAAATCAACTAAAAAAAAAACGATGGAAAATTTAAGGATTGCCACAGATAACTATGTAGCATTTACATTTTTTGTAGGCACAATGGCTATGATGGCCGCTTCAGTATTCTTTTTCTTAGAATTGAGCAACACTTCCGCCAAATGGCGTACTTCGGTGCTTGTTTCAGGTCTTATCACCTTTATCGCAGCCGTGCACTATTACTACATGCGTGGCTACAACCTATCTACGGGGGACTCTCCGACGTTCTTCAGATACGTGGATTGGCTTTTGACAGTGCCTTTGATGTGCGTTGAGTTTTATCTCATCACCAAAAAAGCAGGTGCAAAAGTTGGTTTGCTCTGGCGCTTAATCGCAGCATCTGTAGTTATGTTAGTAACAGGTTATGTAGGTGAGGCTATCTACCCAATGGAAACACAAAGTTGGGTGTGGGGTGCCGTTAGTGGTGCAGCATATTTCTACATCGTGTACTTGGTATGGTTCGGCGAGGTAGCGAGCTTGGCTCAGTCAAGTAGTGCATCTGTAACAAAAGCAGTGGGTACACTCGGATGGTTCGTGCTTGTAGGTTGGGCGATTTATCCTTTGGGCTACATTTTAGGCACAAAAGGTGGATTGTTCGGAATGCAGTTAGTAGCTGACCCAGCAGCAGCGTCAAGAATGATGGATATTGTTTACAACATCGGTGATGCTGTAAATAAAATCGGATTCGGACTTGTCATCTATTTGTTGAGCCGTGAAGACCAAGCGCAAACAAGCGTAGCTTAAAAAAAAGGTCGAGTGGATAATAAAAAAGTCCATTTAAAGATAGTTTTCTATTTTTAAATG